>PLKG01000014.1:0-4564 GCA_003140595.1 Acidimicrobiaceae bacterium
CGCGCCCCTGACTACCAGTGGCAGGCCTGCGGTCCGGGATGGATTACCCGAGGAGCTGGGAGGAGTTCGTCGCTTGGTTCGCTGAGGATGACGACTGCCGTGATTACCTTGACTGGTTGCGGTGGCCGAATGGTTTCGTCTGTCCATGGTGCGCCACGACTTCAGGGTGGCAGCGAGTAGACGGTCGTTGGGACTGCGGTGGCTGCGGCCGGGTCGTGTCGCAGACGGCGGGCACGGTCTTCGACAAGACTCGAACGCCGCTCACCTTGTGGTTCTCGGCAGCGTGGCACATGACGAATCAGAAGAACGGCATCTCCGGCCTCGGCTTGCAGCGCGAATTGCGCCTCGGCTCCGCACAGACGGCGTGGCACATGTTGCACCGGCTGCGATCGGCGATGGTGCGGGCCGACCGGTCGCTCCTGCACGACGAGGTCGAGGTGGATGAGACGCTCGTCGGTGGCGAGAAGCACGGGCCGCGAGGTCGTGGTGCGCTTGGAAAGACCCTGGTGGTGGTGGCCGTCGAGCTCAAACGGCCCAAGGGGTACGGGCGTTGCCGGCTGAGCGTGATCCCCGATGCGGGAGCGGAATCGCTGCAGGGGTTCGTCCGGGCGAACGTCGCGCCTGGCTCGACCATCGTCACGGATGGTTGGCCCAGCTACGTCGGCCTTGCTCGCAACGGGGAATACGAGCACATCATCAAGGACTTGTCCGCGTCCGAGCTCGAAGCCCACGAGGAACTGCCCGGGGTGCACCGGGTCGCCTCACTGCTCAAACGGTGGCTGCTCAGCACCCACCAGGGCGCGGTCAGTCCCGAGCACTTGCAGGCGTACCTGGAGGAGTACACGTTCCGCTTCAATCGCCGAACGTCACGCCGACCCGGGCTGCTGTTCTACCGACTGCTCGAGGGTGCCGTGGCGTGCGGGCCGCTCACCTACGACGATCTTGCCAAGATACGGAGGCCCAAAGGTTCGGGGAAGTCACCGACACCACCGAGCAAGCCGCAGCTCGTACGTCTACCACTGGCGACTACGGGGCGGGCGTGGCGGAGCACTGGCTGAGTTACCGTAGCCGACTGGAAAGCCCGTTTCCTCAAACGTAAGCCCGGGCACCCAGGTTCAGGGCTATTCGCCCAGGTCGCGGCATGTGAGTTACGACCTGCATTGCCGCCTCGCGGTGGAATGCTCAGTTGGGCGCTACTACGACCCGCAGACTGGCCAGTTCCTGAGCGTCGACTCGTTGGTCAACGAGACGGGGCAGCCGTATGCGTACACGGGAGACGATCCGGTGAATGGGATAGACCCACTAGGTCTCTGCTGGCCCAGCTTTGAGTGCGGGGTAGAGCACGCCATTGGTGGTGCTGCCACCAGCGCTTGGAACGCTAGTGGAGGTCAGGTTGTTCACTACGTGGACCAACATGGCACAGCCATCGGACTCATCGTGGCGGGAGTCGTCGTGGTTGCTGGCGCCACAGTTTTGACGGGAGGCCTTGCTGACGCCGCGTTTCTGGCTGCAGATGCTGCAGCGGAAGAAGGTGCTGCAGCGAGCCTCGAATTCAACATGACGATTCTCGCACATGGTGCGTTCGTGTTCGGCCCTGGTCTATTGGCGGGTGGCTTTGGCCTCGCTAGTATTGGGTATGGAGCGTGGCAGCTCGCAACGGTGCGATCGGTAGCATTGTCGAGATGCCCGAGCTGAGGGACCCCGTTCAACGCCTTCGAGCATTCTTTGTCCGAATGGCGATAATTGGTATCATAGTCGCCATTGTTGGGGGAGTGACCGGTGGCGTTCTCATAGCGGCCCCCCAGGAGCCGGCGGGCGTCCTGATTATCAGCGGAATTGGTGGCGGCGGTTGCTTTGTCTTTGCGATGGGCGTTTGGGGAGTTCGCAAGGGAGATAAAGCGATCAAAGTCAAGAGAGCAACGGGGCACTACCCGGTCTAAGTGCAGCGTTGGGTGAAACACGCTGGCGGCGCGCCCGCATTGAGCAGGATCGAGTAACGGAGATGACGCTGACAGATCTGTTGAGCGAACAGCAGCGTGACACTGCTTAAGCGGTCCGAGCGACATCGAGGTCCAACAGGCCGATGTTGGGCATACATCCGTCTCCACCGCAGCGCGTGCCAATTTCAAGAGGAGGAACGCGCGTTCGCGCGATTTTCCAATTCGATGCCGCATCGTAGGTGCACATCCCGACAGCAGCTTCGCCAAGTGGTAAAGACTTCTACGCGACCTGGGCACCGCGGATGCGGATACGTCCAAACTGGGAGCTGTCCGACGGGTGAAGGAGCAAGGGGACCGTATGTGTCGATCGGGACCCCTGGTGCCGGAGCCTTTTGGACCTGGGGCTTTGGCTTCTAGATGAAGTCCGCTCTTCTGGCAGTCGGCGGCACGTTCCTCATCCTGGTATCCGTTGCTTGGGCGATCATAGCGCTCCTTATACGCGATGGCGATCGACTGGGCTGGCAGCCACCAGAGCGGGCATTGAAGTTTCTTACGCTTTCGGGCAATCGAGGTGCATGGAATGCTCGACTGCGTCTCGTGAACGTGATGTTTGGCGTGTTGGGAGTGATCGCGGGAGCAATTGTCATCTCGCACGCTTAGCCCTCAAACAAGCGATGCCGGCTTGACCGGCGCCGTTGGAAGCCTCTGAGCGTCCCGAGGTAGCGGTGGGCGACGACCTTCGTGGCCGTGATCCCCGTCGTCAGGCGGTGCGAGCGGCGCGTATGTGGTCGGTGAAAGAGGTGGTCGGTGAAGGAGGTCAGTGATGACGGTGGTGGTCGATTACTCAGAGAGGCCCCGTGGCCCTTGTCAGGCGGCCTCCAGCCCCACGTAGATGTGGCTGCGAGAATACCTCTGGCTACACTTACGGGCATAGCTCGCGATAGGCGGTGGACAGTGCCCAGAGACAATCAAGTCCGGGAGAACCGACTGAGGAGGATGGCCGATCGCCAGGGCCTCCGACTGGAAAAGTCGCGCCGACGCGACCCACAAGCGTTGACCTTCGGCACGTACCGGCTCGTCGACCTCTACACGGACAACCTCGTGCTGGGCGACCCTGAGCGGGGGTTCGGCTGCGATCTTGACGAGTTGGAGAAGTACCTCACGGGCGACAAGTCCTGATATGGCCCAGATCGTTAGGCGCCTCCTCTGCGATGACAAGACTGTCCGCTATGACGTGCGTTTCCGAGTCGACGGTGTAGTCCGGAACAAGACGTTTCGGTTGCGCGGTGATGCCGACGCCTACAAGCGCAAAGTGGAAGGCGACGAGCTGGCCGGGCTGATCGTCGACCCCCGCGGTGGTGAGCGCGCCTTTGGGCCTTATGCGACCGCCTGGATCGACACTCGGCTCGCGAAGGGACGGCCGCTCACGCCAGCCACGCGCCAGGGTTACAAAGGTCTTCTCCGTCGCCATCTGAACCCTGCATTCGAGAAGGCCGCCCTCCGGAAGATCACTCCCGAGCGCGTGAGGGTCTGGCATTCCGACCTCATCAAGTCTGCCGGGCAAGACCAGGCCGCCAAGTCGTACCGGCTGCTCCGGGCGATCCTCAACACGGCGGTATCGGATCGGCTGCTCACACAGAACCCGTGCACCGTTCCGGGCGCCGGCACCGAGAACACGCCAGAGCGGCCCCTGCTCGACACCGCAACGGTTCTCGACCTCGCGGACGCTATCGAACCGCGGCTACGGGCGCTCGTCCTGCTCGCGGGATTCGGTGCCCTCCGCCCTGGCGAGCTGCTGGGTCTTGAGCGGCGAGACTTCGACACGCTACGGGGCACCGTCCAGGTGAGACGCCAGGCACAAGAGATCACCGGCATGGGTCGCACGATCACCGCTCCGAAGTCCGACGCCGGCACGCGCACGGTGGCTCTGCCTGGGATAGTTACCGAGGCGATGCGTCAGCACCTCGGCACCTACGTCGCTTCGACAGCCGACTCGCCAGTGTTCACCCGCAAGACCGGGCGACCCCTGCGGCGTAGAGACCTGAGCGAGTCATGGAAGGCCGCGTGCGCTGCTGTCGGGATCGCTGGCGCTCACGTCCACGACCTCCGACACCACGGCGCCACGATGGCCGCTCAGACGGGCATCACAACTCGTGAACTCATGGTCCGGATCGGTCACTCCAGTCCACGTGCAGCCCTCATCTACCAGCACGCCACCGAGGAGCGCGACCGCGGGGTAGCTGACCAGCTCGACATACTGATTGCTTCGACCGAACGGACACCGCGGGCAAAGGTAGTGAAACTGCCGCGCGATCCACGCGCGATGGATGCGGGCTAGCTCACGGTGCTGATCCAAGAATTGGCCTCTGATCAGCATAAACTTTGGAGGCGGCGCCCAGAATCGAACTGGGGTTGAGGGCTTTGCAGGCGTAAAAATGCGTTCCTGGACGTCCACCTGTGTCCATGAATCCGCAGGTCAAGTGCATAGTCGGTCACCGACGTACACCTGAGTTCGGGAAGGTCCCGCGCCATCCTCGCGCCAACGGATCATCTCGCGGTCTTGGGAGCAAAACAGTGCCCTGGTTTCACGCCGGCCGCCGGTCTGGGTGGCGTCAGCGGGCCTG
>PLKG01000014.1:4609-8306 GCA_003140595.1 Acidimicrobiaceae bacterium
AATGCGGAAATGCGGGATCTGCTGCTCACCGACTCGGTGGAGCGCCGTACCGATCGAGGTGTGCCGTAACCTCGATCTGTCGCCTGGCCCAGTAGCGCTCGAACTCCTTGACCGCTGACTTCGGAACGCCCGACGGATCACTTGTCGCATCAGTGATCGCAGCTGGTCCGAGGGCGAAGATCACGCCGGCGAGCGCGGCATCGACTCCTACCGGCGGTAGCGCCTCACCAACAGCGACAGGCCTTCTTCTGCGGTGGGGCCAATGCGCTTCTCCAGCTCCCCCGATCTCGTGATCCCCGAGGTCTGGTACCCACCCGCGCGTGGCGCCCAAGCGCGGGCCGAAGGCGACTTCCTCCGCAGCCCCGAGTCTGGTCGCCTCGAGGTGGAGCACGTCGGTGACATCGACATCGAAAGCACCGCCTGAGCTGGTAGAGACGTATGAGGACCTCGGTCTTGGCACGGTGGACGCCTCTGTCATCGCAGTCGCCGAACGGCTCGGTGTCACCATCATCGCCACATTGGACCGCAGGTACTTCAGCGTTGTCCGCCTATCCCGCGTCTTCGCCTTCTAGCTTGCTCCGTAGAGCGCGCACAAGCTGGGAGGCATTAACCAATAGGTTACAAAAACTAGGAAGAATATCAACCTAAAGGTTGACAAAAGCTGCTAGAGTGCTAACCTATAGGTATGCAACGAGCAGAGAGAGCGACCCAGGCTCGGCGTGAGCTGGATCGAAAGTTCAGTTCAGCCAGCCTTGGCCCGATCGCGGCGCGGCCCCGCTCGGGCTGGATACGCGCCATCCGCGGGGCGCTCGGGATGAGCCAAGCCGTCCTGGCAGAACGTCTGGGAGTGTCGAGTGCCGCGGTGAACAAACTTGAGCACGCAGAACTCCACGGCGGCATCACCATCGCCAAGCTGGCCGAGGTGGCGGAGGCTCTCGACTGCACGTTGATCTACGCCCTCGTGCCGAAGTCGACCCTGGAGGAGACGGTCACGACCCGGGCCAGAGCGGTAGCCGCGGGCCTCCTTGGGCACGCCGCCCGAACCATGGCCCTCGAGGCGCAGGATATCGGCGACGACCGGCAGAGGGAGGCCGTGGATCGCTACGCGCAGCAACTCGTCGTCAGCGGCAACCTCTGGCGCGTGGCGCCAAACCGATCACGAGAAGGCGAGTGACCGGCCTGCGACCCGATGGCGAACCGCTGTCGAGGTTCAATATGCGGAACATCGGGCCGGAACCATCCGGGGCCACGCCGATCGAGGACGAGGACCTTGAAGGTCTCATCCCGGACTTCGTCGCTACTCGCGCCGACCTGAACCAGGTCGAGTTCGAGAACATCACTGCAGCGCTTCCTTGGGCACACGCGCAAGCACGTTCGCTTGGGCCGGAAGGCATCCTCGACTATGGATTCATGCTGACGCTGCACCGCCGGATGTTCGGCGACGTGTGGTCCTGGGCCGGAACCCTCCGACGGCGCGTGACCAATATCGGAGTGGAGCCGCACCTGATACCAGAGCAGTCCAGGCAGTTGCTCGATGACGCCAAGTTCTGGCATGCCGAAGCTGTCTTCGGCTACGACGAGTTGGCTGCCCGGATCCACTGCCGCTTGGTCATCGTCCATCCCTTCCCCAACGGCAATGGTCGTTGCACGCGGATGATGGCCGACCTATATCTGGTGGCCATCGGACGTGAGCCCTTCGCCTGGGGTAGCGCAAGCCTCGACGTCGACGGCTCAGTCCGCGCGGCGTACATCGCCGCGCTCGTCAAAGCCGCCTCCAGCGGCGACTACTCCGACCTGATTCGGTTCGCCCGAGGCCAGACGACCACCTGACGTCCTTTAGTCCTGTGGCGTGGTTTCACTAACGTGCGCTGTCAGCAATGCAAAGGCCCGGAGTACTGACCTGTACGGGTTCTTCCGGAGCCTCGAGCAGAGCCGGGCTCACATCCCAGTCTTTCCATAGGGTGTCACGCGCCGTGGCGAGCGGTTGACGCGCAGGCGCACGCCGCATTGTCGTTCGGGCACCATCAGCTGAAGTTCCCCGGTCGCTGCACTCCGATCCGACCGCTCCTCCGCTGTCAAGGTCGCCGCGCGTTGACCAGTTTGGAAGGCTGACCGGAACGTATGGCGACGGACTATGTCGTACACAAATAGCAGGTCAGACATCCATGCGGCCACCTCTGGTGGCCGGCACCCGTGAAGCGATGAAATAGGTGCGTCGCCCGTCGAACGCCGCAAGCTCTTGGTGCTTCGAGCCCGAAGGTCAGACTGGCGTCGGGAGCCTGCAGGCACCCTGAATTGTTGCCACGAGCACGCGTCTCAGAGTCTTCATCGCCACGAGGTTCCCCGGGCGGCACCTTTTGTTTTGGGCAAGGAGGTGCGTATGGACGTGGTAGTGGCCCGCGTGGCGGGCCTCGATGTGCACAAGGACACCGTGATGGCAGCCGTCCGGGTCCCCGGTGCCAACGGCAAGAGGACCGAGCTCTTAAAGGAGTTCTCGACCTTCACCGGTGATTTGCTCCGACTGCGCGAGTGGCTCACCGAGTGCGCCGTCACGGAGGTGACGATGGAGGCGACCGGGGTGTACTGGCGGCCGGTCTGGCACGTGCTCGAGGACGAAGGAGCCTTCGAGCTCCGCCTTGTGAACGCGAGGCACGTGAAGAACCTCCCCGGGCGCAAGACCGACGTCTCGGACGCCTGCTGGATCGCCCAGCTCGCCGAGTGCGGACTGCTCAGGGGCAGCTTCGTCCCTCCAAGAGTCATCGCTGAGTTGAGGGACCTCACCAGGTACCGCAAGAAGCTCGTCGAGGAGCACACTCGCGAGGTCCAGCGCCTGCAAAAGGTGCTCGAGGACGCCTGCGTGAAGCTCGACTCGGTCGTGACCGACGTCACCGGCAAGGCGGCTCGCAACATGATCGAGGCCCTCATCGCCGGAGAACGTGACCCGGTCTTACTGGCCGAGATGGCCCTCACCCGCATGCGCCCGAAGATCCCCGAGCTGCGACGCGCTCTTGTCGGACGCTTCAACGAACACCACGCCTTCTTGGCAAGGATGCACCTCGATCGCATGGACAGTCTCGATGAGGCCGTTGCCAAGCTTGACGCCGAGGTGGACCGGGTGATCGCCCCTTTCTCTGACGCGGTGGTCCGCCTTCAGACCATCCCCGGCGTCGGCCTTCGCACAGCTGAGGTCGTCGTCGCCGAATGCGGTATCGACATGAGCCGTTTCCCGACGGCCGCACATCTCGCGAGCTGGGCCGGGCTTTGTCCCGGCAATGACGAGTCGGCGGGAAAGCGACGATCGGGCAGAGCGAGAAAGGGCAACGCCGCTTTGCGCAGTGCGCTCTGCGAGGCGGCCTGGGTCGGTGTGCGCACCCGGGATACCTACATCAACGCCCAGTTCCGTCGCTTCAGGCGCCGCTTCGGAGCCAAGTCCGAGGGTAAGGCCCTCTTCGCCGTGGCTCACACCTTGGTCGTGATCATCTGGAACGTCCTTGCCACCGACCAGGCCACCTATGTGGACCTCGGCCCGGACTGGTTCCAGCAGCGTGACGACACCCAGGCGCACGTCCGCCGCCTCGTGCGGCAACTCGAGCGCCTTGGCCTCAGCGTCGACGTCAAGCCGGCTGCCTGACGGCCTCCCGACGCCTCGGGGCTGCGCCCCGACCTGGCGCCAGTGGGGACCTATTTCGTCTCAGAG
>PLKG01000064.1 GCA_003140595.1 Acidimicrobiaceae bacterium
TGACCCCCTGGTTGCAAACCAGGTGCTCTGCCAGCTGAGCTACAGCCCCGTTTGCTTCCAGCCTACGCGCCAGACGCGAACGGGTTGGTTGTGAGCGAGCGCATCACCCTGCAGCGTGCCGCGGAGGGCTTCGCTAGGTTTCTGGGACCGCCCAGCATCGACCCAGAAGCTCGTCAAGGAGGTGGATGACCTCGACCGCGGCGTGGTCATGCGACGTCACCCGAGTGAGCCACCGGCAGCGTCCGGATGAACCGATGTGACGCCCGACGACCCTTGATCTGACCCTGCGCAGATCGCGGGCCCCAGCCCCGAACCAGGGCGACGAGCGCGAGATCGGATGTCGGCGCGTCCGGCTACCGCGGACCAATTCTCACACCCGGAGTGCTCGAATAGGTTCTGCCTCGCGTCATCCGCAGTTCTCGGGCACGGGTCGGGACGGCCGCGCGCGGCAAACGAGAACTCTTCCAACCGTGATCGCACTCAGCTCCTGCCAGGCTCGGCTGCAACCGCTATTAGCCTTCCCGACGTGCACATGGCGAGGGTCTATTTCAATTTGCACACCGCTCTGCTCGACTGGCAGTTCGGACCCTTTCCGCTGCTAGTCCTCGCGGCCTGCGTCGCCGCGGGCGTCTGGTACCTCCGGGCCGATTGGGCGCTCGCGACTCGGGGCCGCAAGTGGAGGGCACAACGGACCGCCTCGTTCTTTGCGGGCCTACTGACCGTGGACCTTGCCCTGCAGTCACCGGTCGCGACCCTGACCGGTTCTTACTTCGAGGCCCACGTCATCCAGCATCTCCTACTCATGATCATCGCCCCAGCGCTGATGTCGATGGGTGCGCCCATGACGTTGATCCTCCAGACCTCGAGCCGGCACACCAAGACGATCTGGCTCCGAATATTCCACAGCCGGGGGTTCGCGATCCTGTCGCATCCGCTCTCGGTCTGGGTGCTCTACTACGGCGTCATGCTCGCCTTCTTCCTTACTCCTGCGATTGGCTTCGCGATGAACCACATGTGGCTCATGGACATCATCAACCTGGGCTTTCTGTTCGGCGCGACGTTGTTCTGGTGGCCGATGATCGGGCTCGACCCGATCCCCCGCTGGGGTGCCAGCTATCCCCTCCGGATCGTGAACCTCCTAATCGGTGTGCCGCTCGAGTCGTTCCTCGCCATCGCACTACTCAGCTCTCGCCAGACGATTGCTCCGATGTACAGCCTGTCGAGCACTCATGCGGGAGCCGGCGTGCTCTGGGTGCTGACGGAACTTCTCACGGTCGTCGCGGTGATCCCCATCTACTTCCAGTGGATGGCCTCGGAGGACCGCAAGACCGCCCGCGAAGACGCTCGACTCGACGCCGAGGCAGCTAGGGCGGCATCGATCGAAACTCGCGACGCTGTCGTCGGCCCAGGCAACTCGCGCGCGGGGTAGAACGACCTCCGTTCCACTACATCTTGATCCCCTCCGCTCAAAGGGCGCCGACAGTGAGCCTGGGGGGCGATGTCTACTGTCAGTATTGGCTCAATCACCCTCAGCATGGGCGACGGCACTCCAACTCTCCCCGTGTTTGCTTGGTCTCCTATAGTGACAAGTTGCGGCGGGACCGCCGCGGAGTAGCAAGTTGCAGGACTACGCCAGATCTTTAGCTCCCGAAGAGCTCCGCCTAACCATTTCCCAGGTCAGGCGGGTGCGGCACCTGTAGCTCAGCGTCTCCTGTCATTGTTCTGCCACCAATTGGGGAAACAAGAGCCGCGTCTTTGTGCAACCTGTACCAAGACAGCGGGTTGAAAGGCATAAATACTGCAGGAGCAGCACTTTTAGCAGTTTGCTGTCAACAACAACCGAAAGTCCCACACCGGATCCCCGGTGTGGGGGGGGATGCTCCGTGCCGGGACCTGTAACACGCGGGCAAAGGCGGGGGGATTCATGATGCGAGGAGTATATTGTGCATAAGAAAACGCGGAGAAATTCCGCTCTGTTGCTGCTCATGGCACCGATCATCGCCATTGGCAGCAGCGCCTTGGTGGCTGGAACCGCAGCTAGCGCGGGCGCCACAGCAAAGAAAGCCATCAGTCCGTCAATCAAGATTTGCG
Organism: Acidimicrobiaceae bacterium; assembly: GCA_003140595.1. Taxonomy (GTDB): domain Bacteria; phylum Actinomycetota; class Acidimicrobiia; order Acidimicrobiales; family Bog-793; genus Fen-455. The sequence continues at coordinate 2,092 of PLKG01000064.1, forward strand.
AGCCCGTTCCCGGAGCATTCCGCTTCGTGCTGAACGGAAGCGTGGTCTCGTTGAATGGCAAGTGTGAAGTTTTCAAGGCCAAGATCGGGGTCAACCACGTGACGGAGATCTCGGCGCCGGCGTTGTACCGGAGCCTTTCCTCCATCTCGGTAACCCCGGCCCAGGTCCGGGTGAACTCGTCTCTCAAGACTGAGAGCATCACCCTGAGGCTTGCCGCTGGTAAGTCGGCGACCGTCATGTTCGCCAACTCGAAGTTGGTGGTCGTGGTTTCCGGTCCCGCGCCCGTGAACCCGCCTCCGAGCAACCCACTTCCGGTCAGCCCGCCTCCGAGCGCAGGTGGTGGCAGCCCAGGTGGTGGCGGCCCAGCTCCTGTGGGTAACCCGGACCCGGTCTCGACGGGCGGCACTGGTGACATCGAGGTCTGCAAGACGGCGGCTGACCCCATGGTCGAGGGCACCTTCGATTTCACGATCTCGGCTGGTGGGACGCTCATCGCAAGCCCCACGCTGACACTGGCACCTATCAGCAGAGAGACGGACGCCAACACGGTCTGCACCGGCTCCATTCCGGTACCGGCAGGCACGGTCACAGTCACTGAAGCTACATACGGCCCTGGCTACTGGCTCCAGGACGTGACGGCTAATCCCTTAACCGCCCTGCTAACTGTCGACACGACGACACAGACAGCCACCTTCAACGTGGTTGCGGACCAGGAGACGACTGGCGACTTCATCGATGCCACCCAGTTGAACACGATCAAGGTCTGCAAGACTCTCGCGAACAACCTGGGCAACCTGGGCAGCTCGACGCCCCCGACCACCTTCAGTTACAACGTTGAGTGGTCATTCACGCCCGCGACCACGGGCGGGCCATACGCGACCTACACCGGCGGTACGTCGGTCAGTGTCGTGGCTGTGCCTTTCCCGGGGACGGCCTGCTCCATAGTTGGGGAGTCAATTCCAGCCGGCGCGACGGTGTGGGTCACCGAGAACAACGACGAAGCGGCTGCTCCGTACGTCTCAGTGTCGAACGTCTCCATCGTCCCGTCTCAATTCGACGCCGCCACCCCGACGACGCCCGCAGATGAGGCCGTACTCACCGTGCCACCGGTAGAACCGGTAGGCTTCGGCGGATACGCGGACGCGGTCTTCACGAACACCCCGATGGGCTTCATCGAGGTCTGCAAGTACTTCGACCCATCGAATTACGACAACGCGGGCAACTGGGCGACCTTCACGGTCAACGGTGGTTCGCCGTTCACGGTGGACGGCGGATACTGCTCGGCCCCGATAGAGGTCCCGGCAGGAATCGGAACCGCGACGGTTTACGAAACCGTTGGGGCGGACTACGCCTTCGAGGGCGTCTCGGCAACTTCAGACTCCGGTGTGGTCGATGAGCTCACCGGCCCGGAGTGGAAGGGTGTCTCGACAAGCGACCCAGCGGTCGTCTCAGTGCCTTACGGCGGCATCGGGAACGAGACGATGGTGAACTTCTTCGACTCGGTGGATCCGACGACGATCAAGATTTGCGCCCAGGACACCACGGTTGACACCAATACTGCCGGAGCGCCACTTTACGTCAGCGAGTCGATCGGCTTCTCGTACACGCACAGCGACGGGAGCACGGGCTCTTTGAGCGTGCCGGTCGACCAGACTGCGGGCAACCCGACCGGTCTGAACTGCAAGGCCGTAAGCATCTCCGAGCCCGAGTTCATCCTGACCCCGGCCGGTGACGCGTACACGGCGACGATTACAGAAACAGGAGTGACCGTCACCGCGCCGACGCCAGCCCCACCGACGGTGGAAGTCACTGGGATCAGCTACGCCGGCAACGGCACGTGGTCAAACGACACGGCCCCAGGCCTGCCTGCGTCGATCGAGGTCCAGGTCGCTACTGGCACGAACATGGTGACCTTCACCAACGGGCCTCCTCCGGTCGAGTAGTCCTAGCC
>PLKG01000133.1 GCA_003140595.1 Acidimicrobiaceae bacterium
CCTCGAACCTCCTGACTGCCAGTCAGGCGCTCTACCAACTGAGCTACGCCCCCGAGGACGCCAGCACTCTATCCGACGCGGCGGACTACGGCCTCCTGATTGGCCGCCAAGTGTACGAAGCCCGGTTGGGTGTCCTCAGCACTGCCTCCGACCTGGCGAATCGCGTCGGTGCGCTTCCCGTGCTGCCTCGGTGCTTCCCAGCTCCTTCGAGAGGTCCGCACCGGCCAACTAACCTGTTCCCGTGGCGGAATACGACTTTCGCGAGGCCGAAGTGCGCTGGCAGCGGCGCTGGGATGAAGACGGGACCTACCGGGTCGACCTCGACGACCCTCGACCGCCCTACTACGTGCTGTGCATGTATCCCTACCCCAGCGGTCCCGCTCACCAGGGACACATCCGCAACTACACCTTCGGTGACGTCCTGGTCCGGCACAGAACGATGCAGGGCCACGCCGTACTGAGCCCGTTCGGCTTCGACTCTTTCGGCCTGCCTGCAGAGAACGCAGCCATAAAGGGCGGAGATCACCCGCGGGTGTACACCGAGGCACGAATCGCCGAGCTCACAGCTTCGGTGAAACGACTGGGGGCGGTCTACGACTGGCGGCGCGAGCTGCGCAGTCACGACCCTGACTACATCCGCTGGAACCAGGTCATCTTCCTCGAGTTGCTCCGCGCCGGACTCGCGTATCGGGCCGAGGCGCCGGTCAACTGGTGCCCCGGATGCCACACGGTTCTCGCGAACGAACAGGTACTAGCGGACGGTACCTGCGAACGCTCGGGCGACGTCGTCGAGCGCCGGAACCTCGAGCAGTGGTTCCTCCGGATAACCCAGTACGCCGAGGAACTATTGGACGCACTCGACGGCCTTGACTGGCCCGAGCGCGTGAAGACAATGCAGCGCAACTGGATCGGTCGGTCCGAGGGCGCGCAGTTCCGCATGGCTGTTTCGGGCCGGCCCGGGATCGAGATCGAGGTCTTCACCACGCGCCCGGATACCAGCTTTGGCATGACCTATGCCGTGCTGGCACCTGAGCACCCGCTCGTGGCGGTCCTCGTGACCGATGGCCACGAGGACGAGGTGGCCGAGCTGTGCGCCCGGGCCAAACAGGCCACCGACATCGAGCGCCAGTCGTCGGAGGGCTCGCTCGAAAAGCGAGGCGCCTTCACGGGTAGCTACTGCGTGAATCCGTTCAACGACGAGCTCGTGCCGATCTACGTGGCTGACTACGTGCTCATGGGCTACGGAACCGGCGCGATCATGGCCGTGCCCGCCGAGGACGAGCGCGACTTCGCGTTCGCCGAGGCGTACGGCCTGCCAATAGTGCGCACCGTCGAACCGCCCGGTGGCTTCACGGGTGCCTACCCCGGTGACGGCCTCAAGATCAACAGCGGCTTCCTCGATGGACTTGACGTCACGGCTGCCAAGCGTGCCGCAGTCGAGTTCTTGGAAAACCTCGGCATCGGCTCACGCAAGATCCACTACCGGCTGCGCGACTGGCTGATCAGCCGGCAGCGCTACTGGGGCTGCCCGATCCCAGTGATGTACTGCTCCACTCACGGGATAGTGCCGGTTCCAGCCGAGGACCTCCCAGTCCTTCTCCCCGACGATGTCGAGTTCCGGCCGACAGGTGAGTCCCCGCTCCGCTTCCACGAGGCGTTCCTGCGAACGACCTGCGCCATCTGCGGGGGTCCAGCCGTGCGGGAGACCGACACGATGGACACCTTCGTGGACTCGTCGTGGTACTTCCTGCGCTTCTGCAATCCCCGCGACGAGACAGGTCCAGTCGACCTTGGAGCCGCCCGCCACTTCATGCCGGTCGACCAGTACATCGGTGGGATCACACATGCGATCTTGCACCTGCTGTACGCCCGCTTCTTCACGCGGGCTTTGGCCGACACCGGCCTCGGACCGAAAGAGGTCCGCGAGCCCTTCTCGCAGCTGTTCTGCCAGGGGATGATCCGCCTGGGCGGCCGTGCGATGTCGAAGTCCAAGGGCAACGTCGTTTCCCCCGACGACTACTTCGCGAAAGTCGGGGCCGATGCGCTAAGGCTGCTTCACCTGTTCATCGGCCCTCCTGTCGACGACGTCGACTGGAACGAGCAGACCGAGGAGATCCTCGAGGGCTGCTCGCGTTACCTCGGCAGGGTTTGGCGACTCGCGACCGATCCACCAGAGCAGCCAGTTGATCCGGCCCAGGACGATACTGCCAGCGAAAGCCTTCTGCTAAGGCGTGCGGTACACCACACGATCGCGCGCGTGACCGCCGATATCGAGCGCTACGCGTTCAACACCGCGGTCGCGGCATGCAGAGAGCTGACCAACACCATCTCGCGCCACGCTCGATCAGGCACAGACCGGGCCGTCATCGAGGAGTCGATCGACACATTGCTGGAGCTTCTCGCACCTTTTGCCCCGCACCTCACCGCCGAGGCCTATGAATTTAGGCACGGTGACAACGTGCACACGAGGCCCTGGCCGGTCGCGGACGTGCGTCTGCTCACTGAGCAGAACGTGACGATGGTCGTGCAGGTGAACGGCAAGGTGAGGGACCGGATCGAAGTCGAGCGCGACATCTCTGAGCAGGCCGCGGCCGAAGCGGCCCTGGCGTCACCGAAAGCTCGGGCGGCGCTCGGCGGTGCTGCGGTGGCACGAACGATCGCCAAGCCACCGCGTCTTGTGAACATCATCACCTGAGATCGCGGCGCGCAGCCGCCCTGTGGCCGACGCCCCGGCTCCTCACAAGTCAACTCGCTTCTCGTCACGATCTGAGTCGTCCGGCAGAATGGCTCGAGGACTTGAACGGGAACTGCAGCGCATTGTCGAGTCGGCTCGTCGCGCGAGCCAGCGATCCGCCGTCGGCGTCGTGCTCGTGTTCTCGGGCGGATATTGGCTATTGTCAGCCCGCAAGTGGTTCACCGGTTCAAAGGTTCAGGGCACTGAGGAAGAGCTGAAAGCCATCGAGGCCGGGTTCACGAGGGTCGGGCACACATTGGAGGGAATCGATTGAACGACGACTCGCCAGCTCTCACCGCTGAGCTGCTGGCGACGCTCGTCGCTCGTCACGACATCGACACGGTGGTCGTAGGGATCGCCGACATGCAGGGTCGTTTGCAGGGCAAACGGTTCGCGGCCCCCCATTTCCTCGAGGACGTGGTGGCCCGCGGGACCGAGGGCTGCAACTACCTGATGGCGGTCGACGTGGACATGAACACGGTCCAGGGCTATGCGATGTCGTCGTGGGAGCGTGGCTACGGCGATTTCTTCATGGTCCCGGACCTCTCGACGCTGCGGCTGCTCCCTTGGCACCCGGGCACTGCCTTTTGCATGGCGGATGTGCGATGGGCCGACGGCCACCCGGTCGTGGCGTCACCTCGCGCCATCCTGCAGAGCCAGACCGCACGCCTCACCGCTCGCAGCTGGCACGCTCTTACAGCAACCGAGCTCGAGTTCATCGTCTTCAACGACACCTTCGAGAACGCTTGGCAGGCCGGATATCGAAATCTCACCCCGGCGAACCTGTACAACGTCGACTATTCCCTCCTCGGCACCGGCCGCGTCGAGCCTTTGTTGCGACGGATCCGTAACGAGATGAGTGGGGCGGGCATGTGGGTCGAGTCCGCAAAGGGAGAGTGCCATTTCGGTCAGCACGAGATCGCGTTCCGCTACAGCGAGCCCGTCGCCAAGGCAGACGAACACTCGTTGTTCAAGATGGGCGCCAAGGAGATCGCGGCTCAGGAGGGCCAGTCGATCACCTTCATGGCCAAGTACGACGCCAAGGAAGGCAGTTCGTGCCACATCCACATCTCGCTACGGGACGACTCGGACCAACCCGTGTTCGCCGACCCGGGTGGCCACGAGTTCTCGAAGGTGTTCGAGCAATTCATGGCCGGGCTGCTTGCGACCCTCCCGGAGCTGACTCTGTTCGTCGCGCCGAACATCAACAGCTACAAGCGCTTTGTCACCGGATCGTTCGCACCGACCGCATTAGCCTGGGGCCATGACAACCGGTCCTGCGCGCTTCGCGTCGTCGGGCATCAGCCGTCCTCACTTCGTGTCGAGTGCCGAGTGCCCGGTGCCGATGTGAACCCCTACCTGGCGCTGGCGGCCATGCTCGCAGGAGGCTTGTTCGGGATCGAACAAGGTCTCGACCTCGAACCCGAGTTCGTCGGCAATGCCTACGTCTCGGACAAGCCGCGTCTTCCGACGACGCTGCGAGAAGCTGCCGCCCTGTTCGCCACTAGCCGTGTCGCCCGCGACGCCTTCGGAGACGAGGTCGTCGACCACTACGCGAACATGGCGCGCGTCGAGCTCGAGGCCTTCGACAGTGCAGTCACCGACTGGGAGCGCTACCGGGGGTTCGAACGCCTGTGAGCACTGCACGCGCGGTCGTCAATCCCGCAACAGAGGAAGTAATCGCGACTGTCAGCCAGCTCGACGCGCAAGACACCGACGAGGCAGTCGCCCGCTCTGCCGCCGTGCTCCCGGCCTGGCGAGCGGTCTCACCAGGCGATCGGGCCCGGCTGCTCAGGCGTTTCGCCGAGGCCGTCGACGACGCAAACGAGGAGCTGGCACGACTCGAGGTCGCGAACTCGGGTCACACGATCTCGAACGCCCGCTGGGAGGCGGGCAACGTCCGCGACGTGCTCGCGTACTATGCGGGAGCTCCGGAGCGGCTCTTCGGGCGCCAGATCCCCGTGTCCGGCGGAGTGGACTTCACTTTCCGTGAGCCCATCGGCATCGTCGGCATCGTCGTTCCCTGGAACTTCCCGATGCCGATCGCCTCTTGGGGTTTCGGACCGGCGCTCGCCGCAGGCAACACGGTCGTGCTGAAACCGGCCGACCTCACGCCACTCACGGCGATCCGCATCGGCGAGCTCGCCCTCGAGGCCGGCATCCCCGAGCACGTCTTCCAGGTCTTGCCGGGCCGGGGCTCGGTCGTGGGCTGGCGCTTTGTCACCAATCCCGCAATCGGCAAGATCTGTTTCACGGGCTCGACTGACGTCGGCCAAAAGATCATGGCCGGATGTGCCGAGCAGGTAAAACGGGTGACCCTCGAGCTCGGCGGCAAGAGCGCCAACATCATCTTCGCCGACTCCGACCTCGAGGCCGCAGCGGCTTCCGCGCCCTACGCGGTATTCGACAACGCGGGCCAGGACTGTTGCGCACGTTCCCGTATCCTCGTTCAGGCGGGCGCTTACGAGCGCTTCATGGAGCTGTTCGAGTCGGCGGTCAAGTCGGTGCGAGTCATCGATCCCTCCGATGAGCAAAGCGAGATGGGACCGCTCATCAGTGCCGAGCAACGGGCGGCCGTCTCCTGTTTTGTGCCGGACGACGCCCCGGTCGCATTCCGGGGAAGCGCACCGGAGGGTGCCGGCTTCTGGTTCCCGCCGACGGTGCTCGCACCTGTTCCGCTGCAGTCGCCGGCGGTCCGTGAGGAAATCTTCGGCCCGGTTGTCGCGGTGCTGCGATTCGAAGACGAGGCCGATGCGATCCGGATGGCGAACGACACTCCATACGGGTTGTCAGGTTCGATCTGGACCCGTGACCTCGGACGTGCCTTCCGGGTTGCGCGGGCGGTCGAGACCGGAACCATCTCGGTGAACTCGAACTCGTCTGTTCGCTACTGGACCCCATTCGGTGGCTTCAAGCGCTCCGGGATCGGGCGCGAGCTCGGGCCCGATGCCCTCGAGGCGTTCACCGAGCTGAAGAATGTGTTCGTCGCCACCGGAAGCTGATCGTCGCTCCGGTCCTCCTCACCACCTACGATCGGGGAAAGACCATGTCGGGAAGGCTCGAAGGCAAGGTAGCCGTCATCACGGGCGCGGCCAGCGGCATCGGCCGCGCGAGTGCCGTCAGGTTCGCGCTCGAAGGAGCTCACGTCGTTGTCGCTGACCTCGCCGACGATCCGGGCACGGCCGTCGCTGAAGAGGTCGGCGGGGTGTACGTCCACGCCGACGTGACAGACCCGGGCAGCGTCGCCGAGATGTACAAGACCGCGCTCGACCGGTTCGGCACGCTCGATATCTGCTTCAACAACGCGGGGATCTCACCTCCTGACGATGACTCGATCCTCGAGACTGAGCTCGACGCGTGGCGCCGCGTGCAGGACGTCAACCTGACCAGCGTGTACCTGTGTTGCAAGACGGCGATCCCGATACTCATCGAACACGGCGGCGGGAGCATCATCAACACCGCTTCATTCGTCGCGCTCATGGGCGCCGCAACTTCCCAGATCTCCTACACCGCATCGAAAGGTGGCGTGCTCTCGATGTCGCGCGAGCTCGGCGTGCAGTTCGCCCGCCAGTCGGTCCGCGTCAACGCCCTGTGCCCCGGACCGGTGAACACCCCGCTGCTCCAAGAGCTGTTCGCCAAGGACGCCGAGCGCGCGGCGCGCCGTCTCGTGCACATCCCGATGGGCCGTTTCGCGGAACCGGAAGAGATAGCGGCTGCTGCATGCTTCCTTGCCTCCGATGACGCATCGTTCATCACGGCGAGCACCTTCCTCGTTGACGGAGGCATCAACGCCGCGTACGTGACCCCGCTGTGACCGGCTCAGGGTCGCGGGAACGCCCGGTGATCGGGATCACCGCTTACCACGAGAGAGCGTCGTGGGGCTCGTGGCTCACTGAGGCCTCGCTGGTGCCGGACGATTACGTACGTTCGCTCGCCTCGCTCGGCGCGAATCCGGTCATCCTGCCGGTTTACGAACAGCCCGAAGACACTCTCGATCCGCTCGTCCGGCGCCTCGACGGTCTTGTCCTGACAGGTGGCCCCGATGTCGACCCCGCACGTTACGGGGCCGAACCGCATCCTCTAACCCAGCCGCCGCGGGTCGAACGCGACGATCGTGAGGTCGCACTTCTCGGCGCGGCCGAGCGTTGCGGACTTCCGGTGCTCGCAATCTGCAGAGGAACCCAATTGTTGAACGTCGCTCACGGCGGCACGCTCATCCAGCACCTCCCCGACGTCGTCGGCCACGAGCAACACAGCCCGACTCCTGGGGCGATGGCCAAGCATCGTGTCCGAATCGCCCCCGATAGCCTGCTCCACCAGATCCTCGGCTGGGACGAACGAGACGTGCCGACGCACCATCACCAGGCCGTCGAGCGACTAGCAGATGACCTGACTGCAGTCGCGTGGGCCGATGACGGCACGATCGAAGCTGTCGAGAGCACGTCCACGCCCTTTCTCGTCGGCGTGCAGTGGCACGCCGAATCAGACGACGACATGTCGGTGCTCGAAGCCCTCGTCCGCGAAGCTGCCGGACTGCTCGCGATACGAGAGGCGGACCTCGGCCGAACGCTTCGTTGAGCCGCTCCGGAGGCTAAAGGCCGGCCGGACTCTCATCGGAGGCGGGGCCCGGAGTCCCGCGGTGCGTTGCGATCAGGACTCTGAGGTCGCGGCTGAGGGCATCGGGAGCTACAGAGCGCTCAACACGCAGAATTCGTTCCCTTCCGGATCCGCTAGAACGACCCACGTCGCCTCGGCGGTCTGGCCGACGAAGACGCGCACTGCGCCGAGCGATTCGAGACGCTCAACCTCCTTTTGCTGGTCGACCGGGCGCAGGTCGAGGTGGAGGCGGTTCTTCAGGGTCTTTACCTCCGGGACCCTCAGGAACAGCAAGTCCGGGACGACCCCCTCTTCGGCGCTGCCTGCCGGCGGCTCCAGGACCACCTCGTCGGGATCCTCCCTAGTCCGGCGCCAGCCGAGCGCGGCTTCCCAGAAGCTCGCAACAGATTCGGGATCGCGAGCGTCGACACACAAGCATTGGATGCGAAGGTCCATCGTCCTCCATCTTCCTGCACCGGCGCGCTAGCGCGTCAGGTCTCCACCGCCACGACGAGACCGGCGTCTTCCAGATGCCCGCCGCCACAACACTAGAGGACCTCGCGCAGCCTCCCGTTCGACACGTCGTAGACGAAACCACGAACCGAGTGCTTGTTGGGGATGAACGGGCTCGCCTCGATTCGGGCGATCGACTGGCGCACATCCTCGTCGAGATCGCCGAAAGCCTCGGCGGCCCACTGCGGCTTGATGCCGGTCTCGTCCTGGATCTGCCTCTTGAACTGGTCGTCGGTGAAAGTGAGCATTCCGCAGTCGGTGTGATGGATGAGGATGATCTCCTCTGTTCCCAAGAGCCGCTGGGAGATGGCCAGCGAGCGGATCTCGTCATCTGTGACAACGCCGCCGGCGTTGCGTATCACATGGGCGTCGCCTTCTTCCAGGCCAAGCGCCCCGTACGGGTTCAGCCTCGCGTCCATGCACGCGAGGACAGCCACCTTCTTGCTCGGTGGCATAGGCAGGCCGCCCTTGTCGAATGACGAGGCGTACGCCTCGTTGTTGGCCACAAGATCGTCGGTCACACTCATCGCTTGTCCCCCTCCGTCGCGACACAACTAATGATGACTTATATCATCAGCTTTCGTAACTTAGCGCAAACCTCGGGGCTTCGTATCGGTCACTGGCCGCGCAGGTAACGCTCGAGCTCCGCTGCGATCTCCTCCCCCGAAGGCACGCCCCGGTCATCGAGCAGAACCGGTCTGCCTTCCAGTTCGTCGATCTGCTGCTCGAGCTGGCGAACCATCTCTTGGTGCTCGCTGCTCTGGGCAATGAGCTCATCGACCCTCGCACGTGCCCCGTCGGCAGCTTCGCTAAGGACGTGGGAGTCGATCACGAGGCCGGTCAGGCTCGCGAGACCGTCCAGCAGGGCAACCGAGGCGGCGGGAAACGGCATCGCCGCGACGTAGTGCGGCACGCGTGCCCAGAGCCCGACGGAGGCGATCCCCGCCTTCGAGCACGCCCGCTCGATGACCGCCTGAATGCCTGCCGGGACCTCGATAGGCCCGGGGATAAAGCCGATCTTCTGGGCCAAGTGGCCGTCCGAGGCTGTAGCGGCGAGCTTCACGGGCCGCGTGTGCGGCGCCGCGGCGGGAAAGCCACCGAATCCAACCATCAGCCTGACCTCAAGCGCTGAAGATAGCTCCACGACAGCATCGGAGAACGATTGCCAGTGCATGTCCGGTTCGGGGCCGGCGAGCATGGCAATGCCCGAGCCGAGCCGGTCGGTCCCGACGCTGAGGGTCACCTGCGGCCATTCGATCCCGTCGTTGATACCATCGACGATCTTGAGCTTTGGCCGGCGGGCACGTTGGTCGAGGAGGTCCCCGGTGTCGAACACCGCGTAGGGCGACGACTCGACGGCCTCGAACAGGCTCGCCATCGCAGTCCCGCCCGCGAGCCCTGCATCGATCCATCCCTCGAGCGCGACGACGAGCACCGGGGCGGGCGGCGCGGGCTCACCGGTGAGGCGGTAGAGCGGAGAGGGGACAGTCATTGACACTTCCTTCTCACGCCGACGCCTTCCATAACCGCAGGCTATCGGTCCACGCCCGGTATCGGGTGACAGCGGCTGCCCGCTACAGGGCCAGGGACTCCCCACCGTCTACGACGATCCTCGCGCCGTTCAGGTTGGCCGCCGCCTGCGAGCACAGGAATGCGACCACCTTGCCGAAGTCCGAAGGATCGCCCATCGGGCGCCCGCCGGCGGCCAAGCCGAGCTCGATCATGCGGTCTGTCGCGTGATAACCGGGGCAGGCGAGGTTCAAGGTGATGCCGGTGTCGCGCAAGTCCGCTGCCGCGGTCTTGGCCCAGGCCCACAGCCCGGTCCGCGCGGTGTTGGACAGTGCCAGAGTCGGCGAGGCCTGTGCAATGGTCGACGAGGCGATGCAGCAGATCCTGCCCCACCGAGCAGCCCTCAGATGAGGCAAGGATGCCCGCACGAAGCGGACACTCGTGAGCAGGTTCGCCTGGATCGCCTTCAAGATGGCGTCGTCGTCGAATTCGAGGGCACCCCCGGGCGGGGGTCCGCCGGCATTCGGCACGACAATGTCGAGGCGGCCGAAATGGTCCGTCGCCACCGCTACGAGGTGCTCGGGCGTCAAGGGATCGGTCACGTCGCACTGGACGGCGATCACCTCGGTGCCACTTGACCTGAGCGCAGCCTCGGCGCTGGCGAGCGCCTCTTGGCCCCGGCCGGAGATGACAAGACGGACGCCCTCTCCGCCCAGCGCGTCGGCTACTGCGCGACCGAGACCCTTGGACGACGCCGCAACGACTGCCACCCGTCCCTCAATACCAAGATCCATGAGCACCAACCTCCCTTTTTCGACCCGGCAAGAAGACACCCGACCCGCTCCGCAACACCAAGCCGGCCTGGCCGCGGACGACCACTCGCTCACGTTTCGACAACAGCCAGGCGGTGGTCGGCCTCATTGCACGCAAGCGGACCGTCCTCGGTCGCGATCACGACGTCCTCGATGCGGGCACCGAATCGTCCGCTCAGGTAGATGCCCGGCTCCACCGAGAAGGCGTGGCCGGCGACGAGCGGCGACGAGTTCCCAGCGACCATGTAGGGGTCTTCGTGCTCCTCGATCCCGATCCCGTGCCCCATGCGGTGAATGAAGGACTTGCCGTAGCCGGCGGCGGTGATCAGCTCCCGCCCGGCACGGTCAACCTGCTCGCACGGCGTGCCGACGACAGCCGCCGCGACCGCGGCAGCCTGGGCGAAGTGCAGGACCCCGAACAGCTCGAGAAGTTCCGGCTCGGGCTCTCCCGTCACCACGGTGCGGGTGATGTCCGAGCAGTACCCGACACCGTCGCCGAGGCGGAGAGTGCCGCCGAAGTCGCAAACAACCACCTCGCCCTTGCCGATTATGCGCGGGCCGGGCTCGTGGTGCGGGCTGGCGGAGTTGGGACCACTCCCGACGATGGCGAAGTTGACGCGGTCATGGCCCGCATCGCGCAGTCGCGCCGAGATGTCAGCGGAGACCTCAGCCTCGGTTCTGCCGATGAGGGTGATCTCGCCGCCCAACAGCGCCGCCGCGACAGTGTCCGCGGCTTTCCCGGCGGCGCGCAGCGCGGCAACCTCGTGACTGTCCTTCACGGCCCGCAGAGGGCCGACGACCTCCCTCGCGCTGCGCCAGGCCGCCCCCGGGATGGAGCGCTCGAGCTCGAGCAGGTGTGATGCCCAGCACCGGTCCGAAACAGCCAGGCGCGTCCTGTGACCGACGAGCGCCGCCACGAGCTCAGTGGGCTGTTCGTGTTCTGCCCAAGGCCTGATCTCGAACAGACGCGGATCGTGGTCGACACGTGACGCCTCGAGCTCGGGAACCACGAGGGTCGCATGGTCGTCGACAGGAAGCACGAGCATGGTCAGCCGCTCGAGCGGCATGGCCTCGTAACCGGTCAGCCACGGAAGGTCCGCCCCGAGCGAGAGTAGAAGGGCATCGACCTCCATCTCCCGCATCTGGTCTCGCACTCGCTGAAGCCGCGCAGCTCGCGCGAGGCCGGCGTCCATCGGTGGATCGACAGGGCCGGCGAGGTTCACGACACCTCGGCCCTCCTCGGCGCCGAGACTGCAGCACTCGATGCCATGACCGCCCGCTTCGCGTGGTAGCTGGAGCGCGTCAGCGGCGACGCTTCGACATGCGCGATGCCCATAGCCCGGGCCTTTTCCGCCAGCTCTTCGAACTCGGCGGGGGTCCACCACCGGGCCACCGGCAGGTGTGCCGCCGTCGGGCGCAGGTACTGGCCCAGAGTGACTATCTCGACTCCAACAGCCCTGAGGTCGCCGAGCGCCGCCGCCACCTCGGGCTCGGTCTCGCCCATGCCGAGGATGATCCCCGACTTGGTCGTGCATCCCGCCGCGACCGAGCGGGCCAGCACCGACAGGCTCCGCGCGTACGAGGCCGAGGGCCTCACAGCACGCTGGAGCCTGTTGACAGTCTCGAGGTTGTGGTTCAAGACGTCGGGACGGGCGTCGAAGATGATGTTGAGAGCCGCCTCCTCCCCCTTGCAGTCGGGGATGAGGACCTCGACTGTTGTACCGGGACTTCGCCGGCGAATGGCGGCGATCGTCTCGGCAAAGGCCATCGCACCGCCATCGGCGAGATCGTCGCGCGCGACGGCCGTGACGACCGCGTGTGAAAGCCTCATACGCTCGACCGCCTCGGCCACGCGACCCGGCTCGCCCGGATCGAGTGGCAGGGGGCGCCTGGTGTCTATGAGGCAGAAACCACACGCTCTCGTGCAACGCTCGCCGTTGATCATGAAGGTTGCTGTGCCTTCGCCCCAGCACTCGAAGATGTTCGGGCACCCGGCTTCCTCGCAGACAGTCACGAGGTCGAGCTCGCGCATCGTCGACCGGAGCCGGATCAGCTCCGGGCCGATCCGGGCCTGAGCGCGCGCCCAGACAGGCTTGGGGCTCGAGATCGCCACCCCTTGACCTGGATCGACTCCGGCGTCGAGCAGCCGGCGGTCCAGGGCCCGCGGCGAACGCGACGCGCCCTGCACGGCACCGCCCGGGAGCAGGGTCCGCTGGGGGCCGGGCCACCATGACGAGTCCTGACGCTCGACTTGCGCGCCGGGGACGAGCTGATCGGGGGCGCGGCGCACTATCGCCTCTAGAACCTCGCGCATCGTCACGTTCAATCCTTCGGCCGCGAGTGAGCTCACGCCTAGTCCTGTCAGGCCGCAGGGGACGATGTGGCCGAACATCGAGAGGTCGGGCTCGACGTTCAAGGCGAAGCCGTGCATGGACCGCCCCCGGTCGATCCTCACCCCGACGGCACAGAGCTTGCGTGGCGCGGGACCTTGGGGGTCCATCCAGACGCCGGGATAGTCCGCAAGCCGACCGGCGCCGCCGAGCCCGAGATCACCGATTGCGTCGATCACGAGCTGCTCGATGGCGTGGACGTGCGCCGGCACCGCGCGAAGGCCCATCGGGACATTGAGGATCGGATAGCCGACGAGCTGGCCCGGACCGTGATAGGTGACATCGCCACCGCGGTCGGCGTGGACAAGCTCTGCACCGACGGACTCCGGATCGGAAAGGACGTGCTCGGCCTTGGCACGCACGCCGAGGGTGTACACATGAGGGTGCTCGAGCAGGAGCAGGTACTCCGCGCCACCCGCTTTGCACAAAGCTCGCTGGAGGACATCGGCGTCCCGGTACCGGACGCGGCCGAGCCACCGGACGCGCAGCTCCCGTCCACCAGAGCTCAAAGCTCGGCTTCCCAGTCGCGCGACTCGATGACCCGGGCCAGCTCGTGCAGGAACCCGGACGCGTATGCTCCGTCGACGGCGCGGTGGTCGAAGGAGAGCGCGAGCAGGCCGACCGAATGGATGCCGACCGCCTCGGTCCCGTCGGGCGAGGTGACCACGACCGGCCGGCGCTTGATCCCGTCGGTCGAGAGGATCGCCACCTGCGGCTGGTTGATGATCGGCGCGGTCAGGAACGTACCGAACGGGCCCGGATTCGTGATCGTGAAGGTCCCTCCCGCGACCTCGTCGGCCGACAGCTTGCGTATGCGGGCGCGTTCGGCGAGATCGGCAATGGCGCGGGCAAGCCCGCGGAGCGACTGTTCCTCGGCGTGGCGAACGACGGGCACGATGAGCCCTCGCTCTCCCAGGTCCACTGCGATGCCGAGGTGGACGTCCCGATGAACGACGAGCGCGTCGTCACCGACCGAGGCGTTCAAATGCGGGAAGTCGCGCAAGGTATCGGTCAGGGCCCTAGCGATGAAGGCAAGGTAGGAGAGACCGATCCCCTCCTCCTCGCGGAAGCGGTCCTTGTGTGCCCTGCGGACCCGCTCGATCCCTTCGTAGTCGGCCTCGATCACCGCGAGGGTGTGAGCCGACGTCGCCTTGGACCGGACCATGTGCTCGGCAGTTATTCGCCGGATGTTCGTGAACGGCACGACCTCGTCACGTGCCCCCGCGACGGGCTCGTACGAACGGGGGGCCGCCGTGACCGCCGGCGATCCTTGCGTTCCCGCCACCGCCTCGGTCCGAGCCTTGGCGGTCGCCTCACCCACCGGCGCTTCGCCTCCGGCCGCGCGATAGTCGATGAAAGCGAGCACGTCCGCGCGGGTGATCCGGCCGCCCTTGCCGGTCCCCGGTACCGTAGCCGGGTCGATGCCGTACTCGGCGACGAGCTGACGTACGACGGGAGACAGCACCAGCCCCGGCCCATTCGAGCTCTTATCGGCCCCGCTCTCGCCTTCTTCCGACGGTGCGGGC
The DNA here is from genome assembly GCA_003140595.1 of Acidimicrobiaceae bacterium. Classification (GTDB taxonomy): domain Bacteria; phylum Actinomycetota; class Acidimicrobiia; order Acidimicrobiales; family Bog-793; genus Fen-455. The sequence continues at coordinate 14,081 of PLKG01000133.1, forward strand.
CCTGGCTCCGGCTGTGCGCTTAAAGGCGCGACCTGCGGCACGCGCGCTGCGATCGCCGCCGGCGCAGGCTCGGACGGGGCAGGCACAAGCGGTGGCGAGGTTGCGGCCGNNGCCTGTCGAGGGCACGTCGTCGGTGACGACTGCGAGCTTGGTGCCGACGTCGACAGTCGCGCCCTCGGCTACGAGGATCTCCGCGAGGTAGCCCGCCGCCGGCGAAGGCACCTCTGAGTCGACTTTGTCGGTCGAGACCTCGAACAAGGGCTCGTCGCAGGCGATCTCGTCGCCCACCTTCTTCATCCAGCGGATGATCGTCCCCTCTGTGACGGTCTCGCCGAGCTGCGGCATCGTGATGTCAGGCAACGTGCAGGCCCCTTCCCGTGAGAGCCAGAACAGTCTCGCCGAAGGTCTCGGAGAGCGTTGGATGTGGTTGCACGAACGTCGAGATCTCTTCGGGGGTCGCTTCCCAGTTCACCGACAGGTACGCCTGCCCCAGCTGCTCTGTCACCCAAGGTCCGGCCATGTGCACGCCGAGCAGCCGGCCCGCCCCTCCGTTCGGCCTCTTCTCGCAGATCACCTTCACGAGCCCGTCGNNCCTGCGTCGAGCGCGTCCTGCTCGGTCATCCCGACGAAGGCGACCTCGGGATGACAGTAGATGGCCCAGGGCACCTTGCCGTAGTCGACCGGAATTGCCCGTTCGCCGAGGATCTGCTTGACGGTGAGAATCGCCTCGGCGAAACCGACGTGAGCCAGCTGCGGTGTGGCCACGAGATCGCCGAGCGCGAATACCCCCGCCGCCCCCGTACGCATCCACTCGTCGACGCGGACATGACCGCGTTCGTCGATCTCGACCCCCGTTCCCTCGGCCAACAGCTCGTCGGAGAGCGGCCGCCGTCCGATCGACATCAGGATCGTCTCGACCTCTAGCTTCTCCCCGTCAGCGAATACCACCGCTGTGTGGTCGCCTTCGGGCTCATGCCCAACAACGCTGACACCGGTTCTTACCGTGATCGCGCGCCTGGTAAACGACCTGACGATCACGTTGGCCACGTCCTGATCGCAACCGGGAAGGATCTTGGGCAACGCCTCGAGCAGGGTGACGCGCACACCGAGATCGGACAGAAATGACGCGAACTCGCAACCGATGGCTCCCCCGCCGATCACCGCGACCGAGCGCGGGAGCTCACGCAGGTCCAGCAACTCGTCTGAGGTCTGAACGTAGCGGCCGTCCACTGCGAACCCGGGGAGGGTTCTCGGGACCGAGCCCGAGGCGAGAACGACGTTGGCCCCGCTCAACAGCGTCACCGCCCCGTCCGCGCCGGTGACCTCGACCGCCTTGCCGGGGAGCAGACGCCCAACTCCCGGAACGACCGCGACCTTGCGCTGTCTCAACAGGCCCGACAGCCCTTTGAAAAGCTGGTCGACCACCTGGTTCTTCCGGTCCTGGCTGATGCCGAACTCGACGACTGGCTGGCTCGCGTGGATGCCGAACTCCTTGGCCCCCTCGACGCTGCGGAACACCGAGGCCGTCTCGAGGAACTCCTTGGCGGGCACGCATCCCCGGTGCAGGCAGGTGCCGCCGACCTTGTCCTTCTCGACGACGGCAACCGACAGCCCGGCGGCGCCCGCGTAGAGAGCGGCCCCGTACCCGCCGGGTCCGCCACCGATGACAACTATGTCGAAGTGCGCCGGTTCAGCTTTGCTCGCTGGCAGAACGACCACCTCCTAGGTTCAACGACGACTCGACCGCCTGATCGGCCACCGTCGGCGGAACGCGCGACCCCGATGCTCGTGGGCGGGCCTTCGCGCTCAGCCTAATGACACCGGGTCGGCTGGTCGACGAGCTACGACGACCGCCGAGCCGCTTTCGAAGGGCGTGGCGCCCTCAGAACGTCGGTCGGCGCAGCATGCCGGCAGCGACGGTCGCGTTGGTCTGCTCGTCGACGAGCACGAAGCTGCCGGTCTGCCTGTTGTCCCGGTACTCGTCATAGAAAAGCGGAGCGGTCGTGCGCAGGTGTATTCGGCCGATGTCGTTCAGCTCGAGCTCGGCTGCCCGGCTGTCGCGGTGGAGGGCGTTCACGTCGAGCCGGTACTGCAGCGAGCGCACGCGCGCACGCGCCCAGCGCGTCGTGTGCTTGATCGCGAACGTCGAGCCCTCGCGAAGCGGTCGCTCGGCCATCCAGCAGACCATCGCCGAGACGTCCTGGCCGACGATCGGACGGTTGTTGGGCCGACAGAGCATGTCACCGCGCGAGATGTCGATGTCGTCTTCGAGCCGGACTACGACCGCCTGCGGTGGGAAGGCCTCCTGCAGGGGACCGTCAGGCCCGTCGATGTTCACGACATGGCTCGCGAACCCGGAGGGGAGCGCGACCACCTCGTCGCCCACCTCGAGCACGCCACTCGCGATGTTGCCGGCATAGCCGCGGAAGTCGTGGTGCTCGCTGGAGATCGGTCGGATGACGAGCTGCACCGGGAACCTGAAGTCGATCAGGTTGCGGTCCGACGCGATGTGGACGGTCTCTAGATGCTCGAGAAGCGAGAGCCCGCCGTACCAGGGCATCTCGGTCGAGCGCTCCACGACGTTGTCGCCCGCCAGGGCCGAGATAGGGATGCATGTGAGGTCGTAGACCTGCAGGCGCTCCGAGAAGCCGATGAACTCGTCGCGGATCTCCTCGAATCGCTGTTTCGAGTAGCCGACGAGGTCCATCTTGTTCACGCACAGCACGAGGTGCCGGATGCCGAGCAACGAGGCGATCATCGCGTGGCGTCGCGTCTGCTCGGTCGCCCCGGCCCTGGCGTCGATGAGCAACAGGACGAGGTCGGCCGTCGAGCAGCCCGTGACCATGTTCCGGGTGTGCTGTGTGTGACCGGGCGTGTCGGCGATGATGAACCTGCGCCTCGGCGTGGAAAAGTATCGATACGCGACGTCGATCGTTATGCCCTGTTCGCGTTCGGCCCGGAGCCCGTCGGTGAGCAGCGCAAGGTTCACGTATTCGTCGCCCCTCGCCACGCTGGTGCGTTGCACAGCCTCGAGCTGGTCCTGGAAGATCTGTTTCGAGTCGTAGAGCAGGCGACCGATGAGCGTGGACTTGCCGTCGTCGACAGAGCCCCCGGTCGCAAAACGCAGCAGTTCCACTAGAAATAGCCCTCGCGCTTGCGGTCCTCCATGGCTGCGTCGGAGAACCTGTCGTCCGCGCGGGTCGCGCCCCTCTCGCTCACCCGTGTGGCTGCGGTCTCGACGATGATCTCGGCGGGAGTGCTCGCAGTCGACTCCACCGCTGCGGTGCAGGTCATGTCGCCGACGGTCCTGTACCGCACGGTCGTCTCGAAGGGCTGCTCACTCGCGACACCGTCACGCGGCTGGGTCCAAGGTCCAATGGCGAGGAGCATGCCGGTGCGGCGGAAGACGGTTCGCCTGTGCGCGAAGTAGATGTGGGGAAGCTCCAGCTTCTGTTCGTCGACGTACTGCCAGATGTCGAGCTCGGTCCAGTTCGAGAGCGGGAAGACCCGGAAGTGCTCACCCGGTCGATGCCGGGTGTTGTACAGGTCCCACAGTTCCGGTCGTTGCGCACGGGGGTCCCACTGGCCGAACTCGTCGCGAAGCGAGAAGACCCGTTCTTTGGCCCGCGCCTTCTCCTCGTCTCGGCGGCCGCCCCCGAAGACCGCGTCATAGCGGTTCTCTTCAAGCACCCTGAGCAGAGTGAAGGTCTGGAGCCTGTTGCGTGTGGCGCCGGGCACCGGCTGCTCGACGATCGACCCGCGGTCGATGTCCTCCTGCACCGAGCCGACCACGAGCCTGACCTCGAGCTTGCTCACCTGCTGATCGCGGTACTCGATGACCTCGGGGAAATTGTGCCCCGTGTCCACATGCACGATCGGGAACGGCACGCGCTGGGGCCAGCAGGCCTTGGTGGCCAGATGGAGCAGGACAGCGGAGTCCTTGCCTCCAGAGAACAAGAGCGCGGGCCGCTCGAATTCAGCGACCACCTCACGAATGATGTGAATCGCCTCGGACGCGAGCGTGTCAAGGTGGGAGAGACGGTGAGCCATTAAGAGTAGGCAGACTAGTCACCATTCGCCGCTCCGGGCCAGAATCGCCTTGCAGCGGGGACCATCGGAGCGTTCAGCATCGAACCGTCGGCCGGTGGTCCACCCACCCGCTCGCCTCCTCAAGCTGGCTGGACACGCGCAGGAGAACATCTTCCCGGCCGTAGTCGGCGACGAGCTGGACCCCGACCGGCAGTCCTCCCGGTGTCCGGTGCAGCGGCAGCGAGGCGGCGGGCTGACCGCTCACATTGAACTGACCGGTGAACTGAAGGGTCTCGATCTCCCTGGCCGCGCCGTTCACCGGGTCGGAGAGCTCGCCCAGCCGGGCCGGCGGCTGCGCGAGCACAGGAGTACAAAGGAGGTCGAAGCCCTGCTCAGACCAGAAGGCGACGGTCCGGCGCCTGAATCTCTCGAGCCAGAGGACGGACTCGAGGTAATCGGTGGCCGACGTGGACCGGCCGAGAGCGGCCAGCATCGAGTTGGTCGGCTCGAACTCCTCGGCGGCTATCTCCCGGCCGAGTACCCGGGACCACTCGGTGAGCGCCACCGCGACGGCGGTCGCGACGATGACGAGGAAGTGGCGTTGGAACTCGGGGTCCTCGAGGGAGGCCGGGTGCGCGATCTCCACGTTGTGGCCGACCGACTCGAGCAGCTCGCCCGCGACCCACACCGCCCGCGAGCACTCGGGATCGGCCCGGAAACCGTCCTGGGCGGGGCGGTCGAGCAGGCCGACCCGGAGCCGGCCTGGGTTGGCACCCACCTCCTGTGCGAAAGGCCGGGCGGGCGACGGCGCCACGAAGGTGTCACCCGGCCGGTAACCGGCGATCTGGTCGAGCACAGCGGCAGAGTCGCGAACCGTCCGGGCGAGAACATGATCGGTGGAAAAGCCGTTCCAGGAGTCGCCCCCTCCCGGGCCCTTGCTCACGCGGCCCCGACTCGGCTTCAGGCCGAAGAGCGAGCAGCAGCTTGCCGGGATGCGGATCGAGCCCCCGCCGTCACTGCCGTGCGCGACCGGGACCATCCCAGACGCGACCGCAGCCGCCGAGCCCCCCGAGGAACCTCCGCTCGAGTGCCCTGTGCTCCAGGGGTTACAGGTCGGCCCGAATGCGCGTGGCTCTGTGGTGATCGCGGTGCCGAGCTCAGGGGTGTTCGTGCGACCGAGCACGACAAAGCCCGCCCTCTTGAACCTCTGCACGAGAAAGCTGTCCCGTCGAGCGAGGTGACCAGCCGCCTTAGCGAAGGCGGTCCCTTCGCAATAGGGCTCACCCGCCTGCGGGGCACCGAGATCCTTCAACAGGATCGGCACGCCCCGGAACGGCCCGCTTCCCAGCTGTGAGGAAGCGAGCTCGCGGGCGGTGGAGAACTGGCGGTCGATGACGGCGTTCAGCACCGGATCGACCCGCTCTATGCGTTCGATGGCCGCGTCGACAAGCTCGAGCGGGGACACCTCACCGCGCCGAACAAGTTCAGCCTGCGCGGTCGCGTCCTTCCAGGTCAGCTCGCCGTCCACAACTTCGCCTCCGGGCGCTCAGCTCGGGGCGCTAGCGACTGCGCCCTTGTCTCGCAGCCCGGATCCTGATCCGTGCGGGCAGAGCTGCCAGACCGCGCAGGGGATGGAAGGCCTCGGCTGCGTCCACGAGCCGGTGCTCGTCGTCGGGCGTGAGATCGAGGTCGGCCGCCTCCGCGTTGCGCTGGAGCTGCGCGACCGTGCTGGCGCCCGGTATGGCGACGACGTTCGGGTGGCCGATCAACCATGCCAGGGCGACCTGGGACGGCGTCGCGTCATGGCGGCCCGCGACCTCGCGCAGCGCGTCGAGCAGCAGCCGGGCCCGGTCGAGGTTCTCGGGAAGGAAAGCGGCTGATTTGGCACGCATCGCCGTCGGGCGGTGCTCAGCGTCGTAGCGCGCCGAGAGCAGACCCTGTGCGAGCGGGCTGTACGCCATCACCATCCGGTCGTTCGCTGCCGCCCATTCAACAAGGCCTTTGAGGGGCCGACGATCCACGAGATTGAACCGGACCTGGTTGGAAAGGACCGGACGGCCGAGCGCGCCCTCTGCTGCCTGCCAGCGTTCGAGGGAGTAGTTGCTCACCCCGATGTGGCGGATCAAGCCACTGCGCTGGAGCGCCCGCATCGCTGCCATCTGCTCGGTGAGCGGAACCAACGGGTTCGGCCAGTGCAACTGATACAGGTCCATCTGAGTGACGCCGAGTCGCCGGGCGCTCCCTGCCGCCCGCCGCGCGACGACCGCCCGCTGGGGAAACAACGGGAGGACCTTTGACGCGAGGAACACCTCCGAGCGGCGGTCGGCGATAGCGCGGCCGACGATCCGCTCCGAGCGGCCGAAACCGTACATCTCCGCGGTGTCTATGAGATTTATGCCGAGATCGAGGGCGCGATGAACGATGTCGAACGCGTCGTGCTCGGCGTAGTGGGAGCCGTATCCCCATTCCCTCGAACCGAACTGCCAGGCACCGAGGCCGATAGCCGAAACCTTCTCTCCAGCCACTTCTACGTATCGCATCACGTTGGAGGATATCTGGAACCGGGCCCGCTAGCAGGGTGACCCTGGGGATTCCTCAACCGGCGCTTGCACCCCTGCGCGAACGCGCAGCCCCGACGGCGAGCCGGTCGACGAGCTCGTTCATGGGGTCGCCGGAATGGCCCTTCACCCAGCTCAGCTTGATCTGCCCGCGTCGCACATCGACGACCTCGTCGATGAGCGGTCGCCACAGGTCCTGGTTGGCGACCGGCTCGCCGCGGGAGTTCTTCCACCCCCGAGCTCGCCATCCCGCCCACCATCGTTGGCGAAAGCAGTTGACGACATAGGTGGAGTCACTGACGACATGCACGTGACCGCTGTTGGCACCGAGCGCCTGGAGAACGGCGGTGACCTCCATGCGTTGATTGGTCGTCTTCTCCTCGTAACCGCTCTCGTACTCCTCCTCGGAAACCGCCCAAGCCCAGCCTCCCGGGCCGGGGTTGCCCACACATGCGCCGTCGGTGAACACCACAGTGGCAGGATCCGGGTCCTCGAACAGGGTCACGGCGCCATTCTGCCTGGTCCTCAGGGACGTTGGGTGCCTACGTGCGGGCCTCGGTCAACCCGGCGGCATGACTCGGGCGATTTCCAGGCTCACGCGGCCGGAAGGCCGCTCCGTGGGCGCGAGACTGGTGGCGTGATCATCGACGGTTTCTCATATCAACTGCCCGACATCGATCCCGAGGAGACCGCGGAGTGGATGGACTCCTTCGATACCGTCGTGGAGACCGGTGGCCGTCCGCGTGCCCAGTTCCTCTTGATGAAGCTGTTGGAGCGGGCACGCGCCAACCAAGTTGGCTTCCCCGCGACCGTCTCGAGCCCGTACATCAACTCGATCCCGGCGCGGGCCGAGCCGTGGTTCCCCGGTGACGAGGATCTCGAGCGCCGGATCCGCCGCTACATACGTTGGAACGCCGCCGTCATGGTCACGCGGGCGAACACGCGCGATCCCGGTATCGGCGGCCACCTTTCGACCTTTGCAAGCTCCGCATCCCTCTACGAGGTCGGCTTCAACCATTTCTTCCGCGGCAAGGCCAACGGCACAGCAGGCGACCAGGTGTTCTTCCAGGGCCACGCGTCCCCCGGTATCTATGCCCGCGCGTACGTGGAAGGCCGGCTCGGTGACGAGGAGCTCGACAACTACCGTTTCGAGGTCGGTGGCAGGGGTTTGTCCAGCTACCCTCACCCACGCCTGATGCCCGACTGGTGGGAGTTCCCGACGGTCTCCATGGGTCTCGGCCCACTGACGGCCATCTACCAGGCACGCTTCAACCGCTACCTCGTCCACCGCCAGCTCGCTGACACGACCCAGTCACGGGTGTGGTCCTTCGTCGGCGACGGCGAGTTCGACGAGCCCGAGACCCGAGCTGCGCTCAGCCTCGCGGCACGCGAGCGCCTCGACAACCTCACCTTCGTCGTCAACTGCAACCTTCAACGCCTCGACGGACCGGTCAGGGGCAATGGAAAGATCATCCAGGAGCTGGAGGCCCTTCTCCGAGGTTGCGGCTGGAACGTGATCAAGGTCATCTGGGGCAGGCGCTGGGACGAACTGCTGGCGCGCGACGTCGACGGAGTCCTGCTCCACAAGATGAACACGACTCTCGACGGCGATTACCAAACGCTCGCCACAGAATCGGGCGCCTACATCCGCGAGAACTTCTTCGGCCCAGATCCCCGCTTGCGCAAGCTCGTGGAACACCTCACCGACGCTGAGCTGCAGACGCTTCCTCGCGGCGGGCACGACTACCGCAAGCTGTACGCCGCTTACAAGGCGGCGACCGACGAGATCGGGGCGCCGACAGCGATCTTGGCCAAGACCATCAAGGGTTGGACGCTCGGGCCCGAGATCGAAGCGCGCAATGCCACCCACCAGATCAAGAAGATGACCAAGGACCAGCTCCGTGTGCTGCGTGACCGGTTGCACCTGCACGAGGAGATCCCTGACGAAGCCCTCGACGCTGAAGCGCCGCCCTACTACCGGCCGGCGGTGGGCTCGCCGGTGCACGAGTACCTGACGGCTCGCAGCCGGGCGCTCGGAGGGCACCTGCCCAACCGCGTCGTCCGGGGCCGCGGACTTTCCGGGCTTGCCGCGCCCGAGCAGGCAACATTTGCCGAGTTCGCGCTCGGCTCGCGCGGCCAGCCCGTTTCCACGACCATGGCGTTCGCGAGGCTGCTGCGCAACTTGCTGCGCGACCCGGGCATCGGCAAGTACGTCGTCCCGATCGTGCCCGACGAGGGACGCACCTTCGGACTGGATGCCTTGTTCGCAGAGGTGAAGATCTACGCCCCCGAGGGTCAGCTCTACAAGGCCGTCGACGCCGGGCTGCTGCTCTCGTACTCGGAGGATCGCACGGGCCAGATCCTGGAGGAGGGCATAACAGAGGCCGGCGCCATGGCGAGCTTCCAGGCGGCCGGCACGGCTTACGCGACCTGGTCCACGCCCATGATCCCGATCTATCTCTTCTACTCGATGTTCGGGTTCCAGCGGGTGGGCGACTTGATCTGGCAAGCGGCTGACGCGCGGGCCCGTGGATTCCTGATGGGATGCACGGCGGGGCGGACGACGATGAACGGCGAGGGACTCCAGCACGAGGACGGACATTCGCTTCTGCTCGCATCGGTCGTGCCGACGGTCCATGCCTATGACCCGGCCTTCGCCTACGAGATGGCGACAATCGTCGAGCGCGGGATTGAGCACATGTTCGGGCCGAACGCCGAGGACTGCATCTACTACCTGACGATCTACAACGAGAACTACCCGATGCCCGCGTTCCCAGTGGCCGAAGGCGACCAGGCTCAACAGCAAGCCGCCGCCGCTGGCACCAAGGAAGGGATCCTCCGCGGCATCTACCGTTTCGCGGGACCGCACGAGACCGACACAGCCGCGGCCCGTGCGGCCACGATCCTCTTCTCTGGTCCCGCGTGGCAGGCCGCGATGCAAGCGCGCGAGCTGCTCGCATCCGATTGGGGCGTGAGAACCGAGGCATGGTCGGTCACGAGCTACAAGGCACTGAGGGAGGACGGCCTAGAGGTCGAGCGCTGGAACCGGCTCCATCCAGAGAGCGCGCCACGCGTGCCCTATGTGACACGCGCGCTGACAGACGCCCGCGGTCCGATAGTCGCGGTCACCGACTTCTTGAAGGCGGTCCCCGATCAGGTTGCGCGTTTCGTCCCTGCGCCGTTCACTGTGCTCGGAACCGACGGGTTCGGCCGCTCCGATACCCGTGTCGCACTTCGCAGGCATTTCGAGGTCGACTCCGCGCACATCGTCGTGGCGGTCCTGGCGGAGCTTGCCTTAGCCGGTGAGGGCAAACCGGACGAGGTTGCCGCGGCTATCGAGAAGTACGGCATCGACCCCGAGGCGATCGACCCCCGGGGCGCCTGAGCACGCCGGGAGCCCGACGACGGGCACCGGCCGTCCAGCCGGGGGCGCGCCCTACACTCCTTCAATGCCGCGAGCCGAGAAGACCGCCAAGACTCTCCCGTTCACCGGTGATCCCCGAGCGGACAAGTACCTCGTGGACGATCCCCTTGCACTGCTCATCGGCATGGTCCTCGATCAGCAGGTGCCTCTGGAGAAGGCGTTCGCGGGACCTTGGGTGCTACGCCAGAGGCTCGGCACCAAGCTCGACGCCGCGAAGCTCGCCGCCATGCCTCCGGCGGACCTGACTGCGCTGTTCGTCGAGAGGCCTGCGCTTCATCGCTTCCCAGGGGCAATGGCCGCCCGGGTGCAGGACCTCTGCCGCCTGCTCGTGCAGGAATACGACGGGGACGCGGCTGCTGTCTGGACGACAGCCGCGACCGGCGACGAGCTGTTCAAACGCGTCAAGGCCCTTCCCGGCTTCGGCGAGCACAAGGCCCGGATCTTCGTCGCTCTGCTCGCCAAGCAGCTCGGGGTTCGCCCAAAGGGCTGGGAGGAGGCCGCGGGACCCTTCGGAAAGACTGGATCACTGGCATCGGTGGCCGACATCGACAGCCCGGACGCCCTCCTTCAAGTACGCGAGCACAAGCGCGCCATGAAGGCCGCCGCGCCGGCTTCCAAACGCGCGGCTCGCCCCGTCAAGGCTCCGAACAACCGCTGAGCTCCAACCGTCCAGGCGCCCAGGGCCGATACGCGCTCGAGGGGCGCCAAAGCGCCCCTCGAGGCGGCCGAGGAGACTTCCCACAGCCGTAGTTGTTTGCTGAAAAAGGCTCGGCTTCCGGACTGCATCGAGCGGGACCAACTCCCGACCGGAGACACCGAGGGTGTCTGGATGGATATCACCAGGTGGTCCAGCGTGCCGCCTAGCGGCCAGCCACCTCCAGGGTCCCGCAAGGTTGACTACTCATGAATTGGACCACCTCCTCTCTCTGGTGGCCCCAATGTATCGAGACTCGCGGCGCAATGTGCGGCATGGTCCTCAGCCGAAGGGCCACCAGGGCCGTCGGCGGTTCTGGCGCCGGCTCTCGACCCCTGAAGAGCGAGGCAACTGCGGCCCGGGGTGTGGCAGGTCGCTCGTCAGCTCGTACAGGTCGATAAGCGTCTGTGCCGCGAAGACGAGGTCGAGACGACGTTGCAACTCCTCGAGGCTGAGCCGGCCCTCCGCGAAATGCTCGTGCAGCTCCCCCGCAAAACGCTCCCGGTCCGCATCCGACGCCCGTGGCCCCGCGGGCCTGCCATCCCCGGCGCCTGCGCCGGCAGGCTTGTCAGGACTCACCGAGGATCACCTCCGAAACTGACCTTAGTCTGTGTCCAGATCGATTCCCCGCTCGCGGCCGGTCCAGCCTGCCCGGGCACGACAGGAAGGGGGACGCGCCATGCATTACGAGGACGAGCAGGTCGAGATCCACAAGGTCGTCGTCGGGCCGTTGGACAACAACGTCTTCGTGGTGCGCTGCCGGATCAGCGGCGATGCCCTGCTCGTCGATGCCGCGAACGAGCACGAAAAGCTGCTCGAGCTCTGCCGGGCTCTCGGGGTGCGCAAGGTCGTGGAGACCCATGGCCACTGGGACCACATCCAGGCGGTCCCACAGCTTCGCGACGCGGGCTACGAGGTTGCCGTGCGGGTTGAGGATGCAGGCATGCTCGCCTCCTACGACCTGCTTCTCGATGACGACGACCTGCTCGAGGTCGGTCGGCTGCGCCTGCGAACCATACACACACCGGGTCACACGCCCGGGTCAATGTGCTTTCGGATAGAAGGGTCACCGGTCCTGCTCTCCGGGGACACCCTGTTCCCGGGTGGACCGGGCAATACGGCCACCGACCTAGGGGACTTCCCGACCATCATCGACTCGATCGAGCGCCGCATCTTCGCGTCGCTTCCGAAAGAGACGATCGTCATGCCCGGCCACGGCCTGGACACCACGATCGCTGCCGAGCGCCCTCACCTGGACGAATGGGTGGCGAGGGGCTGGTAGGGCGCATTTCCCCTACGGACGTAGTGTTAATCCGACGGGCCGTCTAACATGGACTCCGTGTCGAATGCGAGCGTGACCGTGGAGATCAGTGGGTCTAAGGAGAGCCCGGAGATTCCCGAGCCGGCCCGAAGCGGAGCTGCCGGCGCCGAAGTGCTGACCATAGAAGACCTGCACGTCGAGGTCGAGGGACACGAGATCCTGCGCGGGGTCGACCTCGTCGTCAAAGAGGGTGAGCTGCATGCCCTCATGGGACCGAACGGCTCGGGAAAGTCGACGCTCGCGAACGCCATCGCCGGCAATCCCGCCTACCGCATCTCGAGCGGGCGGATCCTGCTGCGGGGCGAGGACGTCTCTAGCTGGCCGGCAGATGCCCGTGCCAGGGCGGGGATGTTCCTCGCCTTTCAGTATCCCGAGGAGATCTCCGGCGTGCCGGTGTCACAATTCCTCCGCCAAGCGGTCTCGGCCCGCCGCGGGACGGACATATCGGTGCTCGAGGTCCGCGTTTCGCTCATGGAGTGGATGCAACGCCTGGGCATGGACCCCGCGTTCGCGAGCCGGTACTTGAACGAGGGATTCTCCGGTGGCGAGAAGAAGCGCAACGAGATCCTCCAGATGGCCATGCTCGAGCCCGACCTAGCCATCCTCGACGAGACCGACTCCGGCCTCGACGTCGACGCGCTGAGGATCGTCGCCAGGGGGATCGAGGAAGTCCGCCGCGTTCGCCCGGCGCTAGGCATCCTGCTCGTGACCCATTACCGCCGGATCCTCGAGGAGTTGCAGCCCGATCGCGTACAGGTCATGTTGGAGGGCCGAATTGTCGAGAGCGGCGGTCCTGAGCTCGCAGAGCGCCTGGACCGCGAAGGTTACGAGGAGCTGCGCTGATGACTACAACCGTCGAGGCCGGCCCACTCGATGTCACAGCACTCCGCAGGGAATTCCCAATTCTCCAACAGCGGTCACACGGCCGTAGGCTCGTATACCTCGACTCTGCCTCGTCGTCGCAACGTCCCCGTGCGGTGCTCGATGCGATGGACCACTACTACGAGACCACACACGCGAACGTCCACCGCGGGGTCTACGCCATTGCCGAGGAGGCCACCCGCCAGTTCGAGATGGCGAGGAGGGCGGTCGGGCGGTTCATCAAGGCTCCGCGGCCGGAAGTCGAGGTCATCTTCACGAAGAACGCCACCGAGGCGCTCAATCTCGTCGCCCACTCCTACGGTCGACACCTTCTCCCCGACCGAAAGGCGATCCTGCTCACCGAGCTCGAGCACCACGCCAACATCGTGCCCTGGCTCATGCTCGCCGCCGAGCGTGGAGTCGAGCTCCGATACCTTCCAGTCGGCGACGACTACCGGCTCGACCTGAGAGATCTCGACCGGCTCATGGACGGTGTGGGGCTAGTCGGGGTCTCGACCATGTCGAACGTGCTCGGCACGATCACCGATCTCAGCCCCATCGTCCAGGCGGCGCATGCGGCCGGTGCCGTCGTGGTCGCCGACGCCTCCCAGCTCGTTCCTCACCGCAGCGTCGACGTGAGAGCGCTCGGAGTGGACTTCCTGGCCTTTACGGGCCACAAGATGCTCGGGCCCACCGGCATCGGCGTTCTCTGGGGGCGTGAGGAACTGCTCGACGCGATGCCCCCGTTCCTCGGCGGCGGCGAGATGATCCGTGACGTGCGCCTGGACGGCTTCACACCGAACGACCTTCCTTGGAAGTTCGAAGCCGGTACGCCACCGATCGCCGAGGCGGTCGGCTTGCACGCTGCGATCGGTTTCCTTGAGTCTCTCGGGATGAACCGGGTCGCGGCACACGAGACCGACCTCACTTCTCGCGCGATCGAGATCCTCATGGAGCGCCACGGCGACGACCTCAAGATATTCGGGCCGACAACAGACCTACCGGCGCGGGGCGGGGTGCTGTCCCTAGCTTTTCGCGACCTGCACGCCCATGACCTCGCGCAGGTCCTCGACGCGGAGGGCATCTGCATCCGCGCCGGGCACCATTGCGCCAAACCCCTCATGCGCCGGCTGGGCGTCACCGCGACGGCGCGAGCCTCGTTCTATGTTTACAACGGTGAGGACGACATCCAGGCGCTCTCAGACGCCCTCGACGTCGCAGCAGCATTCTTCGGCTGAGACACGCCAACAGAACTAGGAGCCACGACACCGCCATGGCAGGCCTCGAAGACCTTTACCGGGAGATCATCCTCGACCACTACCGTTCGCCACGCAACCGCGGCGAACTGGCCGTACCGCCCGCGCACCGCGTGGAGGGATTCAATCCTCTCTGTGGCGACGAGGTCGTCGTTTACCTCGAAGTGAACGACGGCGTGCTCACGGACCTGCGCATCGCCGGCCAGGGCTGCTCCATCAGCCAGTCGTCGGCGTCGATGATGTCCGCCGCGGTGAAGGGCCGCCCAGTCGAACAGGCACGCAAGCTCATCCGCTCGTTCAAGGCGATGATGTCGATCCACGAGCACTCGCTCGGTGGGGAGGACAGCACCGAGGACCCCGAGGACCAGAGCGAGGCCGACACCTTGAAGCCCGAGGACCTGGGCGAACTGGCCGCGCTCCAAGGAGTAGTCAAGTTCCCTGTCCGAATCAAGTGCGCGACGCTCTCGTGGAACGCCCTGGCACAAGGTCTCGACGAAATCGCCGCCGGCGTGCTGCCCCTCGACAGGACTTAGGTCTCGATAGCCGCGGACGCCTGTTTTGCGGCCTGCGAGCCTCGGCACTCGGTGCCTGGCTGCAGAGGGTCGGGTCGGACGCCCCGGAAGATGTCCGGCATCGCCATCAACATGATGGAGGGGTCGAACGTCGCCCTAAGCACGCCGAAAGTCGTTTCGACAACGCCACCCACTTGTACCTATCGCCGCGGGCCGTTCGAACTCGGGCTTGCGCTGGTTGAAGACGACGTGTCCTGAAGCGCCCATTCCGCACCGTCGCCGAGGCTGACGGGCTCGCTCGCCGTCAAGCTCGCAGGCTCAAGGCTCCAGGGACAGACCGTCGAGATCGGGCGAGATCACCACCGCTTGGCCCCGAACCCCCAGCGACTCGAGCGCTACCTCCCCCGCGTCGCGGACCTGAGCCGCCACGGCCCTGCCGTCGCAGATGCCGATCAGGCTCGGGCCGGCGCCCGACCAGCACGACACGAGGGCCCCAGCCTTGGTTAGATGCGCAAGGAGCTCGGGGGCCTCGGGGAACAGATGCTCTCGCTGGGACTGGTGGAGGCGGTCCTCGCCTGCGGCACCGATCAGCAGGCTCCGGTCTGCGAGCCCGGCCAGGAGCAGTCCCATTCGAGAAAGGTTGAAGACCGCGTCGCGGTGCGGCACTTGGATCGCGAGGGCGCACCTCGCCTCGACGGTCAACAGCTCCCGGTCGGGGACGAGCACGACGAAGCTGAGCGCCGGGTCGAGCGGGAAGTGGCGGACCACCGGACCTGTGTCAAGGAGCGCCGCGGAGATGAGACCGCCGCGGAGAGACGCAGCCGCGTTCTCCACATGGCCCTCGAAGCCGACGGCCACCTTCAAAGGGTCAGCGGCTCCTGCCGCAGCAGCAGCGGCGACTGTGAGGGCCGCGGACGAACCGAGCCCGCGTCCGACCGGGATATCGGAGCGAACCCGGATCGCGAAACGGTCGTGACCGCAGACGGCAAGTGCCACACGCGCAGCGAGGTGGTGCTCATCGCAGGCAAGGTTCGCCCCCTCACCCTCGGTGCACAAGGAGAACCGGCGCGCAGGGACCACCTCGACTTCCAGGTAGAGGGCCAAGGCGAGGGCTAGGACATCGAAACCTGGTCCGAGATTGGCAGAGGATGCCGGAACTCGGG
Source organism: Acidimicrobiaceae bacterium (assembly GCA_003140595.1). Lineage (GTDB taxonomy): Bacteria > Actinomycetota > Acidimicrobiia > Acidimicrobiales > Bog-793 > Fen-455. Next base: position 29,899 of record PLKG01000133.1, read on the forward strand.
CGCGCACGTCGATCGCTCAGCTGCCGCTGGTGGAGGCCAGTGTGGGACTAGCCGCAGGCGGCGTCCAGCCCCGGGGCGCGGACCTCAGGAAACGGCTCAGCTTCGCGGGAGTCACCGACTGCACACCTGCCGGAGTCGACACCTCCACGTTGGCCATCGTCGAACCGGACCTCCAGCCTGGCCCGACACCCGGCTTGGGGTTGATCGACGCCACGACCGCGGTGTCGACAACCAGACCGTTCCAGCCGACGACGGTGACGGGAACTGTGACAACGGCGGTCGGCCGCTCGCGGCTCCAGGCCGCGACGACTCTCGCGACCGGCTGGTAAGAGCGCAGGATCGCCTGCGAGCGGAGATCGGAGGTTGCGGCATTGAGAAGTTGCAGGTCGATGTCCGCCGCCCATTCCAAGCTCGAGGGCTGGCCGAGCGTGGAGCTCACGACGAGGACCGTGTGGCCCCCGACGCTGCGCCTCGCGGCCGTCACGAGACATATCTGCGCCGCGTCTGTGAAGCCGGACTTGAGACCGATCACGCCGTCCTGGCCGAGAGCCGGGTTGTAGCCGCCCACCCAGCCGGTCGGGAATCTCACCGACGGATGATCCACGATCGAGATCATCCCCGGGACGCTCATCGCGTAGGCACCAAGGATCGCCTGGTCGACCGCCGTGCTCCGGGAACCAGGACTCAGGCCGCTCGCGTCCGCATAATGAGTGCGCCTCAAGCCGAGTGCGGTCGCGGTCGCGTTCATCTTCCGCACGAACGCGGCGGTGCTCCCCGCGTCCCAGCGTGCAAGGTAGTCGGCGATGTTGCAGGCCGACGGGATCATGAGCCCCTCGAGCAACTGGCGCTCGGTGAGGCGCTCGCCGGCGACGACCTCGAGGCTGGAGTCACCTTGCTCCACGTCGCTGATCCACGCCGCGTGGTCGGCCGCAGTCATCGTGAACGTCGGACCGGACCCGTCGCCGAGAGGATGGTCCCCGAGCACGATGACCGCGGTCATGACCTTGGTCACGCTCGCCATCGGTTCCGACTGTTCGTCCGCGGTCGCTGCGAGGAGCCCGACCCCCTGGACGTAGACGGCGGACTGACCCGTCGAGGGAAACGGCAAAGCCGACAGCGTCCCGGAGAACCTCGTCGTTCCCGGCACGATCGGGACGATCGAAGGCAGGCGAACCGGTCCGGACCGAGAAGCGGCCGGGTCGCTGGAGGTTATGAGCCTCGGTGACCCGGACCCCGAAACCAGCCACCCGATGCCAGAGAGCAAGACGGCGACGCAAGCGATCAAAGTCAGTCGGCGGCGCCAGTACGTGCGTCGGAGACGGGCCTTGGCCGGAGACAGCTGACGTCGGTGGGACCTGGCGCGAAACGCCCGGCGCCCGGCCTCGACCGACGAGGCGGCACCTTCGCTTGCGGGGGGTTCGGGCGGCAAAGTCATCGAGGGCGAGATGTCACCTTTGTTCTCCATGGCGTTGACCGCGTCGATGGCCCGGCCGTCGCGGCTACAGCTCGTCCAGCTCCTCGGCTGTCATCAGGACGGCACGCGGCTTTGACCCCTCCGACGGGCCAACCACGCCGCGCCTTTCGAGAAGGTCCATGAGCCTGCCGGCCCGAGCGAAGCCGACTCGGAGCTTGCGTTGGAGCATGGAGGTCGAGCCTAGCTGCGACCGCACCACCAACTCCATTGCACGAGGCAGGTACTCGTCGTCGTCGTCCTCGGCCCCCCGGCCTCGGCTCCCCGCTGCGTCCTCGCCCTCGACACCGTCGACATAGCGCGGGCCGCTCTGACGGCGCCAGTGGGCGACGACGGTCTGGACCTCGTCCTCACCGACCCAGGGACCCTGGATCCGCCGCGGGATGCTGGAGGACGCCGTGAGCAGCAGGAGGTCACCCCGGCCGACGAGCCTTTCTGCGCCCGGCTGGTCGAGGATGACGCGGCTGTCGGCGAGAGACGAGACCGAGAACGCGAGCCGCGAAGGGATGTTCGCCTTGATCACTCCGGTGATCACGTCCACCGAAGGGCGTTGCGTCGCGATCACGAGGTGGATCCCCACCGCACGCGCCATCTGGGCTATCCGGCAGATCGACTCCTCGACGTCGCGAGCGGCAACCATCATGAGGTCGTTCAGCTCGTCCACCACAATGAGGATGAACGGCAACCTGACATGACGGGTTCCCATGCCGGCTCCCCGTGAGCCACCCGGACCCGCGCCGGCCACGACTGCGGTCGAAGCCATGTCGGCACCGGCCAGCCATTCGTCGCTCTCGGGTTCCGCGTCTTCGGGTGCGACAGTGGCTTCGGCCTGATCCATCCCGTCGACAGGCTCGGCCTCGTCGAGGGGATCTATCCCGTCCAGTTCCGTCTCATCGACGGGATCGCTACCGGCTCGCCCGGCACTGGCGAGCGCGAGCTCGGCGAGGAGACCGGCCCTGTCGGCCGCGCTCGGCGCGCGCAGGCCCGCGAGCGGCCCCCCATCGAGCTCCCCGCGGTCGACTGCGGCGTTGTAGCCGGTGATGTCGCGCATGCCGCATTCGGCAAGAAGGTCGTAGCGGCGCTCCATCTCGGTCACGGCCCAGGAGAGCGCGTTGGCGGCCCGTTTCGGATTGACGACGACCTGGGTGAGCAGGTGGGGAAGCCCGTTGTAGTGGCCGAGCTCGACTCTCTTCGGGTCTACGAGGATGAGGCGGACCTCGTCAGGCGTGGCCCTCATGAGGATCGAGGTGATGACCGAGTTGATGCACGAGGACTTGCCCGCTCCGGTGGCCCCGGCGATGAGAAGGTGCGGCATCTCGGCGAGGTTCACCATGACCGGGCGCCCGGCGATATCCCTTCCGAACGCGACCTCGAGCGGGTGGGTCGATCTCTGGGCCTCGATCGACTGCAGCACGCTGCCGAGCGTGACGAGCTGCCTGTCCCGGTTGGGCACCTCGACTCCGATCGCCGAGCGGCCCGGGATCGGGGCAAGGATCCGGACGTCAGGCGAAGCCATGGCATATGCGATGTCCTTGGCGAGGGTGGTCACGCGCGCCACCTTCACGCCTGCCCCGAGCTCGAGCTCGAATCGGGTAACCGTCGGTCCCACCGTGTACCCGACCAGGTGCGTCTCGACGCCGTGGCCGGCGAGGGCGCGCTCGAGCACACGCCCACGCTCCTCGATCCCCTTGCGATCGAGATCCTGTTCCTTGCTCCGCTTGAGGAGCTTCAGCGACGGGAGCTTCCACGAGCCCGATGTGGGGGCGACCGGCAGGCTGAGCTGCTCGGCCTTTGTTGCGACGGTCGCGGCGCGGAGCGCGCCTTTACCCGACGGCTCGGCGCCGACGACCGCCGCATCTGCCAGCTCCCCGCGATCTTCACCTGCGGCAGCCTCGGGAACTTCCCCGCCGCTGCCAGCCTCATCTGTGTCCGAGGTTCCCGAGAGCACCGACACGTGACCTGCCCCGGGCGCCGCCGCAGCGCCGTTGACCGGCCAGACGTCGAGACCGTCCGGATCAGCTTTCACCATCCCGACGGCCGTCGGCCTGTGCTCGAGCGGCTGGACGCGCATCGCTGCGACCCAGTCGCGCAAGAGCCTGCCCGTCCATCGCGCAGCGGCCGCAAGCCCACGGCCGACCACGCGAATGACGGCGAGCAGGGGCATCCCCAACAGTCCGCAGATCGCCGCGATCGCGACGGCACCGAGCACGACGGACGCCCCGGCCGCTCCGATGACCCTGGAGAGCCCACCCCCGACGCCGGCTCCGGCGATGCCACCCGCACCCCCGAGCTCGCTCCATGCCGCCGCGGTCCCCGGTGAGCCGCCGGCCAGGTCCGCGAGGCCGCCAGACACGACCAGCAGGAGCACGAAGGCCGCTAGGACGCCCCCGAGGCCGCGCCGCGCGCGTCCCGCGAGGAGGATGACGCCACCGACCATGAGCGCCGCCGGCACCACGTCGGCGCCCCAGCCGAAACCTCGGGCACTCGCGGTCCGTAGGAAATGGCCTGCGGGTCCTAGCACGTTGAGATAGACCCCCAGAGCGGCGAGTATGCCTACGAGCAGGAGCGCCCATCCCCACGACTCCTCCGACGGCGCCGCGACAAGGTCGACCAGCCGGCCCGTGCCGCGCCCGAGCGCAGTCGTCTTCCGGTTAGAGCGCGCCCGGCCAGAGCCCTTGCGCGGCGCAGGGACCTTGACGAGTTTCGGTCTCGAGCCGGCTTTGGGCGCGCCGGGCCTCGGTGTAGGCGCACGCGTTGAACCGGTGGGCTTTCGCCTGGTCGCAGCGTCGCGCGAGGCGCCGGACTGGCCGGAGATGATGCGACGAGAGACTGCCACGATGAGCACAACGCTAACACCAGCCACTCCCGGTGACAGTGATCCCGGGACCCTCTGGTGCGAGAAGTCCCTGCTCAGGCCTCGAGGACGAGCGGCACGATCATCGGCCGGCGCCGTGTGCGGTCGCTCACGATGCGTCCGACCGTCCGGCGGACCACCCTGCGGAGGGCGTCGGAGTCCTCGCCGCCCTCACCTACTGAGACCTCGATTGCCTTCACCAACGCGGAGCGCAGCTCCTCGACCACTGACTCGGCACCGGGCTCGTCGAGGAAACCGCGACTGACGATCTCCGGGGCGCCGACCAGCTCTCCGGTGCGGCCGTCGACTGTGACGACGGCGACGACGACACCCTCCTCCGCGAGCACGCGTCGGTCGCGCAACACCCCGATGCCTACGTCGCCGACGATCCCGTCCACGAAGACGTGCGCGGCGGAGACCTCGCCGGCGAAATCGATCCCCTCGTCGCCGAGCTGAACGACGTCGCCGTCCTCGCAGATGAGGACCTCGTCGGGTGCCACGCCCATCTCGATCGCGAGGCGGGAGTGGCGTACGAGCATGCGGTACTCGCCGTGCACGGGCACAAAGCTGCGCGGCCGCGCGATCGAGAGCAAGGTTGCCAGCTCGCCCTGGCGGGCGTGACCACTCTCGTGCACGTGGGCGACGCCGGCGTGTATGACCTCCGCGCCCCGGCGCGCCAGTCCGTCCATCACCTTCGCGACGGCCCACTCGTTGCCGGGGATCGCGTGCGAGCTGAGGACCACCACGTCGCCCTCCTCGATGTGCAACCACCGGCTCTCGCCCGATGCCATCTGCGCAAGTGCCGACATGGGCTCGCCCTGGGAACCAGTCGAGATGACGCAGATCTCGCCCGGGTTGTGGTCGCCGATCGTCTCGATGTCGGCGAAGCAGCGGTCCGGGATCGTCAACATTCCGAGGTCGCGGGCGATGCCGACGTTCTTCACCATGGACCGGCCCAAGAGAGCCACCTTGCGGCCGCTTGCGACCGCGGCGTCGGCGAGCTGCTGGATGCGGTGCACGTGGCTCGCGAAGCAGGCCACCACGATCCGGCGACCCCGTTGAGCGAGGAAGATCCTGCGAAGCGACTCGCCGACCGCGCTCTCACTGCCGGTGTAGCCGGGCAGCTCCGCGTTCGTCGAGTCGGCGAGCAGGAGGCGGATACCTTCGGTGGCGGCCATCTGACCGATCCGCGCGAGGTCGGTCCTCCGCCCGTCGACCGGTGTCAGGTCCAGCTTGAAGTCGCCGCTGTGGAGAACGATGCCCTGAGCGGTGTGGAAGGCGAGGGCGAACCCGCTTGGCACCGAGTGCGTCACCGGGATGAACTCGATCTCGAACGGACCGATCTTGCGCCGCTCGCCGTCCCGCACCTCCACGAGGCGTGCCTTCTGGCCGAGTCCCGCCTCGTCGAGGCGGTTGCGCGCGAACCCGAGGGTCAGGCCCGAACCGTAGATCGGCGCGTCGATGTCGCGCATCAGGTAGGCGAGGGCACCGACATGGTCCTCGTGCCCGTGGGTGAGCACGATCCCGTCGACGTCAGCCGCGCGCTCGCGCAGGAACGTGAAGTCCGGCAGCACCAGGTCCACGCCGGGCATCTCCGGATTGGGGAACATCACCCCGCAGTCGAGCACGACCAGGCGGCCCTCCTGCTCGACAACCGCGCAGTTGCGGCCTATTTCCCCCAACCCACCCAGGAAGGAGATCCGGACCGCGTCAGGCATCCGGGCTCGTCACCTTTGCCCGAGCCGGCCGGCTCGACCGCCAAGATCCCAAGTTGGCCAGCATGGAGCGCGCCTTCGGCTCCAGCCAGTCCGGGGCATTTCCCATCGGCAGGCGGCACTCCCCGGCCGGGAGGCCAAGCACTCTGAGCACGGCCTTGGCCGGCAGCGGGTTCGGTGCCTCGTCGCTCGACTGGAACGAGACCGCGTCGATCAAGCCTGCGTTCAGCTCACGGGCGCCCTCGACATCGCCTTTGAGGTAGAGCCTGACCATCTCACCCAACTCCGTGCCGACCCAGTGCGAGGCAACGCTGATGACACCGACCGCGCCCACCGCCAGCAGCGGGAGCGTGAGCGCGTCGTCGCCGCTGTAGCACTCGAACCCTGCCCCGGCTCGCGCCAGCAGTCTCGCGGTGCCGGCGGGGTCGCCGGACGCGTCCTTCACCCCGACGATGTTCGGGCAATCCCGGGCCAGTTGCAACATCGTGTCGATCGCAACCTTGCGGCCTGTGCGCACGGGGATGTCGTAGATGAGGACCGGGAGCGGCGTCGCAGCGGCGACGGCGGCGAAATGCGCCGCGATGCCGGCCTGTGACGGTCGGTTGTAGTAGGGCGTGACGGCAAGGATCCCGGCCGCGCCCGCCTCGGTGGCCATCCGCGTGAGCTCGACGGAGTGGGCGGTGTCATTGGAGGTCGAGCCGGCGATCACCGGTACCGTCACCTCACGCGCCACGGCCATCCACAATTGTGTGCGTTCCGAGTCGCTCAAGGTCGGTCCTTCACCGGTGGTGCCGGTGACGACGAGTCCGTCGCTCCCGTTGTCGACCAGATGGCGGGCGAGGGTCACAGCCCCCTTCAGGTCGACTCGCCCGTCAGCATCGAACGGGGTCGCCATGGCGGTCAGAACTGCGCCGAAGCGAGCGGCGCGCCGAGCCGCAGTCACGAGGGTCGCGGCCTTGTCACGGATCGAAAGTTAGCAGCATGCGGGTCCGCAACCGGTCCAATTGCGAACTTTGCCGGAGTCGCTCGGCAACCCGGCGCGCTCTCGCGCCGGGCGCAGACGAGGATCACAGTCCGAGCAGATCGCCCAGCCCGACGGTCAGGCCCGCAAGCCCGGCGACCCGGCGCACAGCCAGGAGGACACCGGGCATGAAGCTCGCCCGATCCAGGGAGTCGTGCCTTATCGAGAGCGTCTCACCCTTGAGACCGAAGATCACCTCTTGGTGCGCGACGAGCCCAGGCAGGCGCACCGAGTGCACATGCAGACCCCCCGGTGCCCGCCCGCCCCGTGCGCCGGGGAGAAGCTCGCGTTCGGTCGGATCGGGCGCCCAGTCTCCCGCACCGGCCGCGTCACGTGCGGCCTGCATCCGGCTGACGGTTTGGAGCGAGGTCCCGGAGGGAGCGTCCCGCTTGTGGTCGTGATGGAGCTCGACAACTTCCGCGCCCGCGACCCAGGGGGCGCAGATCTCGGCGCAAGCCATCATGAGCGCCGCGCCGATGGAGAAGTTCGCGGCCACGATCGCGTTGGCACTCCCGGAGAACCAGGTCTGCAGGTCCGCGAGATCGGTCTCCTCGAAACCGGTTGTGCCGCAGACGGCGTGAACCCCGTGATCTGCGCACCAGTGGAGGTTTTCGCGTGCCGCGGCGGCGACGGTGAAGTCCACCATCACCTCTGTCGCGGACTCGATGACGGCCTGCGGCGAGGCGGCGACCTCCAACCCGGTCCCGTGCAAGCCTGCGACCTCATCGAGGCTCCGGCCGGCCGCGGCGGGGTCGACGGCCGCGACGAGCTCGAGATCGGAAGTGCCCAGCACCGCCGCGCAGACGGCCGCTCCCATGTGCCCGGCGGCTCCAAACACCCCAACGCGCTTCATTGCTTCACGGTACCTGCTGCCCGGAACTTCATCATGTCCCGGAGTTCCACCTCGCTCAGGAAAAGTCGGACTCCGCGAACGGCCCGACCACCGCGAGCGTCCTCGGGCCGGCCAGCACCTGGGCGGCAACGGTTCGGACCTGGTCCGCTGTCACCGCCGCGATGCGCGCGAGCAGCTCTTCTGTGGTGAGCACCGAGCCGAACAACAGCAAGCTCGCGCCGATCCTCGACATGCGCGAACCGGAGTCCTCGAGCGAAAGGAGCATGTCGGCACGGAGGTGGCCCTTGGCGACCTCGAGCTCTCGAGAAGTGATCCCTTCGGCGCCGAGCCGGTCGAGCTCGACGTGGAGCAGCTCGAGCACCTCGTGGGCATGCTCGGGCGAAGTGCCGACCGAGACCGCAAGGGTCCCGGCGTCGTCATAGGCGCTGCGATCGGACCCGATCGAGTACGCGAGCCCTCGTGCCTCGCGGATCTCCTGGAACAGCCTGCTGGACAGTCCTCCACCGAGAGTGTGGTTGAGCACGGCCAGGGCGAAACGATCGGCCGAATGGCGGTCGGGCGCTCTCACCCCGAGGACGAGTTGCGCCTGTTCGGTCTCACGCGACTCGACCACCAACGCGGTGGTCTGGTCCCCGGGGGCCTGGCGCACGGGCGGTCGGCCGCCGTGGCGAGCGGCAAAGCGGGCTTGGATCCCGGCCGCGAGCCGTTCGTGATCGAGGTCACCCGCTGCGGCGATCACCATGTTGCCCGGCAGATAGTGCTCGTCGAAGAACGACCGGATCGCCGGCACCGTGACGTTGCGGATGACCTCCGGTTCGCCGAGAACCTCGCGCCCGAGGGGGTGAGCCGGGAACATGGCGTTGGCGAAGTGCTCCTGGACCACGTCCGCGGGCTCGTCGCGGTGCATGAGAACCTCTTCCAGGATCACCTGGCGCTCCGCGTCGACCTCCTCGGGCCGCAACGCGGGCCGGCAAAGGATGTCGCAGAGTATGTCCAGCCCGAGCTCGACATGCTCGGCCAGGGCCCGCACGTAAAAGGTCGTGTACTCCTTGGTCGTGTAGGCGTTCATGTCGCCGCCTACTGCGTCGACCTCCTCCGCGATCTCGCGCGCGGTCCGTTCCGGGGTTCCCTTGAAGAGCAGATGCTCGAGAAAGTGCGAGATCCCCGACTGCTCGGGCGTCTCGTCGCGCGAACCGGTCCCGACCCAGACGCCCACGCACAGCGAGGCGACCTCCGGCATCGTCTCGGTCACGAGCCGGATGCCGCTGTTGAGTGTTGTGGTCGTGATCACGGGCAGAGGTTCCCCTCTGCGAAGATGTCCACGCTCGTCAGCTCAGCGCCCGCCGCTCCTCGGGCGTCGGCGGGCCGCACCCGAGCTGCCGCCAGGACCGCGCCTTGCTCCGCCTCCGCCTTCGGGCGCGCGCCTCGCACCGCCGGCCGACGACCCGGTGGCAAGGTCGGCCGGGCCGAGATTGCCGAATGTCGACTCGAGCTCGGTCTCGAACGCGTCTTCGAACGAGGCGCGGCGACGTGGGCCGCCGGTCTCGTCGCTTGCGCGCCCGGAGCTCGCGGGACCGGAACCGGTTCCTCCGCTGCCGCCGCGTCTCGAACCACCGTCGCCGGCTTCTGAGCGGCCTTCGCCCGAGGCTGCACCGTCGCCGGGAGTCGCGTCACCCGCGAGCGAGAGCGACACCTTGCCCTGCGGGTCGATTTCGTCGACACGGACCTCGACCTCCTGGCCGAGGGTGACGACGTCCTCTACACGTTCGACCCTCTTTCCCTGGCCGAGCCTCGAGATGTGGACCAGGCCGTCCCTACCGGGGAGGATGTTGATGAACGCACCGAACTTGGTGATGTTCACGACCTTGCCGCTGTAGAGCGCGCCCACCTCCGGAGTCGGCGGGTCAAGGATCAGCTCGATGCGGCGTCGGGCCTCGTCGACCACCGAGCGCTGCTTGGCGCCGATTGTGACGGTGCCCACCGTGCCGTCGTCGTCGATGTTGACGTCCGCACCGGTCTCCTGCTGGATGGCGTTGATTACCTTGCCCTTGGGTCCGATGATCTCCCCGATCTTGTCGACGGGGACCTCGAAGCTCACTATCTTCGGCGCGTTCTCCCCGACTTCTGCCCTAGGAGCTGAGATAGCGGCCAGCATGACCTCGAGGACCTTCAGCCTCGCGTCACGTGCCTGGCTCAGGGCCCGTGCCAGCACTTCGGCGGGCAGACCGGCGATCTTCGTGTCGAGCTGCAGAGCCGTCACGACCTCGGCCGTTCCGGCGACCTTGAAGTCCATGTCACCAAAGGCATCCTCGGCGCCGAGGATGTCGGTGAGTGTCGTGTACTTGCCCTCGGCAAAGACGAGCCCCATCGCGATTCCGGCCACCGGGGCCTTGATCGGCACTCCGGCGTCCATGAGCGAAAGCGACGACCCGCAGACCGACGCCATCGAGCTCGACCCGTTCGAGGAGAGCACGTCGGAGACCAGACGGAGCACGTAGGGGAATTCGCTCTCCGCGGGCACGACCGGCAACAGCGCCCGCTCGGCGAGAAGGCCATGCCCGATCTCGCGGCGCTTGGGGCCGCGCATGAAGCCCGTCTCCCCCGTCGAGAACGGCGGGAAGTTGTAGTGGTGCATGTAACGCTTCGACTCGTCGATGCCGATGGTGTCCAAGAGCTGGTTCATCCTGGGCATGCCAAGCGTGCAGACGTTGAGCACCTGGGTGTCGCCGCGCTCGAACAGCGCCGAGCCGTGCGCGGTCGGGAGAAGCCCGACCTCGGCGGAAAGCGGCCTTATGTCGGTCGGGCCGCGTCCGTCGATGCGGATGCCCTCTTCGACGATGCGCTTGCGGACGATCTTCTTCGTGTAGGCGCGAGCGGCGGAACGAATCTCCCTCTCGCGTTCGGGGAACTCGGGGGCGAGCTCGGCGACGATCTCGGCGGTCGCCGCGTCGAGCGCGCTGTTGCGCTCGGTCTTGGTCGTTATCGCATTCGCAGCGGCGAGACGTCCGGCTCCCGCCGCGGTGACACGCTCGTAGACATCGTCGCCGTAGTCGACGAACAACACGAAGTCGATGGTCTCCTTCGAACCGGCCTTGCGCACCAGCTCTCTCTGCAGCTCGATCGACTCCCTGATCCACGTCTTGGCGACCTCGAGACCGTTCGCGATGACGTCCTCGGTCACCAGTGGCGCGCCCTTTTCGAAGTACTCGAACGCCCTCTCGGTGCCGCCGGCCTCCACCATGACGATGGCCACCTCAGCTCCCGGCTCCTCGCTGAGCGCCCGTCCGGCCACGACCAGCTCGAAGGTGGAGGAGTCACCCTCCTGGTAAGTGGCATGCGGGAGCCACGTCCCCTCTGTCGAGTACGCGATGCGGACGGCACCGATCGGGCCGTCGAAGGGGATGCCCGAGATCATGAGAGCGGCCGAGGAGGCGTTGATCGCCAACACGTCGTGGGGGTTCAGAAGATCGGCGCCGAGGATTGTTCCCACGACGTGGACCTCGTTGCGGAAGCCTTCGGGGAACGACGGCCGCAACGGCCGGTCGATGAGGCGGCAAGTCAAGATCGCCTGGTCGGTCGCCCTGCCCTCTCGGCGGAAGAACGACCCGGGGATCTTGCCGGCTGCGTACATCCGCTCTTCGATGTCGACGGTGAGAGGAAAGAAGTCGGTGCCCTCACGCACTTTTCGAGCAGCTGTCGCGGTGGCGAGAACGACGGTGTCGCCGATCCGGGCGACTACAGCACCATCCGCCTGACCGGCTAGCTTGCCGGTCTGAAAGGACAGGGTCCGGTCGGTCCCGCTGATGGGGCTCGACACGGTGATGGCATCAGCCATGACACTCCTATTTGATTGGGGCGCCGCGCTTGCCAGTTCCCAGTCGGCGTGCACCGGAGCCGTCCTCGTGGAACCGGACCCGGTAATCGGCGACTGGCAGCTGGCGCCGTACGGCGCCGCTTGTTCTCTTACGGGCGACTTACGCCGGTGAAGATGGCTCGGACTCCCGCCCTATGTGACCCGGAACGGCGTCACCTCCCCGGGGGGTTCCTGGCTTCCTAGCGCCGGATCCCGAGCCGGGAGATCAGCGACCGGTATCGCTCGACATCGTTGTCCTTCACGTAGTCGAGAAGGCGACGTCGGCGTCCGATGAGCTTCATCAGCCCTCGCCGGGTGTGGTGGTCACCCCGGTGGATCTTGAGGTGCTCGGTGAGGTGGTTGATGCGTCCGGTGAGGAGCGCTACCTGCACCTCCGGTGAGCCGGTATCGGTCTCGTGGAGCCGGTGCTCGGTGATCGTGGCCATCTTGTCGGGCATGCGTGAGTGGCGTGCTTTCTTGCTGTACCGGCCGGCCACGCCGACCCGGCGAGGAAAAAGGAAGGGTAACAATCCCGGTCTGGCGCACGCGCCATTCCGTGCCGACCTGGGCCGGCACTGATCACGATAGCAGGTCGTTCGCCCGACTACACCAGCCGCGTCAGCTCACACCTGGCGAGGGTCGACCTCGATGCGGGTACCGGCGGCAGGCCCGGCCGATGCCAGCGCTTCGGCGAGCGCGTCCGGCCCCGCCGCGCGGACGAGGAAGTGGCCGTCAGTCTGGCCCCCCACCTCGACGGCCCCACCCGAGGACCGCAACCGGGCGACGAACTCGTCGGCGCCCTCCCCGCTCACTAGTGCCAGTGCGGTGGCGGGGGGAAGCCGGAGCAGTGCCCGGCGAGGCTCCTCGGCAGCGACGAGCATGCCGGGGTCCGCGTGCAAGGCTGCGGCCAGGACCTCGTGATCTGGAAGCCGCGTCCTGACCGCCACGCGCCCGTGCCTGCGACGGCCACCGACGACACGTGAGGCAAGTGCGAGCAGCGAAAGCGCCTGCTCGCCGGCACGGTAACGGGGGGCGAGCAGCTCGTGGTCGAAGTCCAGGAACACGACCAAGGAGGCCGAGCCCGCGCGGTGTAGCACCGCCTCGGTCCCGACGAGCACAGGCGCGTCGCAAAGGCTCGGATCGGCCCCCGGGCGGGCGATCTCGGCGACGTCGAGACCTGTGAGCGCGGCGAGGTCTTCGCGGGCCCGGGCGACCCCAGGCCTGACGATCCGCGGCCGGGTCGGCCCACACGACGAGCACACCGCCGGGCCCGACGACGCGCACCTCGGGCAATGAAGCACGGCTAGCTCGCCCTGGGAGGGCCGTTCGAGCTGAACGAGGGCCGTGCCGCACACCCCGCAACGAAGCAGGCTCCGGCAGCGACCGCATGCCAAGAGGCGAGCGCGACCTTTCCGGTTGAGCACCGCCAGGACGCGGCGGTGCGGCTCGGCAGCGACCGCTTCACGGATCAGGGTCGCCAATCGGGTGGGATAACCGCCTGCACGAGGATCCTCGTCCCGGGCGTCGATCAACGCGACCGGTGCCCACCCTGAGCGCTCGGCGTCGCGCGAGAGCGTGACGAGTCGCCGGCCGGCCAAGAGCTCGAGCGTCGGGCAGGAGCTGACCAGGAGGCACGGGATCCCCGCGCGCCGCGCCCGCTCGGTCGCGAGCACCGCGGCCTGCCAGGTTGGAACACGTTGTTCCTGATAAGAGTCTGCGTGCGCGTCGAGGACGACCACGGCACGGAGACAGGCGACGGGTGCGAGCACCGCGGAGCGAGCGCCGACGACGATCCGGCCCCCGGACGCGGCCTGTGCCCATGCTTCGGGCTGAAGCGCCACCGCGTGACCGGCCCGTTCCAGGCGGGCGGCGAGCGTCACGGCGTCCGCCCTCGAGGCGGCGAGCACCAGCATGTCGCCGTCGCTGTCAGCAGTCGCCTCGGCGGCCGCCTCGACGGCCGCGAGCCTCGGTGCCGCCGGCGGAAGCCGAAGGACCGCGGACAAGCCGGAAAGCGCCTGGACCGTCGCCGCGGCAATCTCGCCCTCGAGAGCGCGCTTGGATGTGGTGTCGCCGCCAAGGCACGTGGTCGTGCCCGCCGGGGGCGGCCTTCGCTCCGATGCCGGGCCGAGCGCCCGAACCAGACTCGGAGGGGACGCGGCGACGAGCAACGGGCGCAAGCGCCCCGCATACCGCCATGCCGCCCATCGCCCCAGATCGACGATCGCCGGTGGAGGCCCCATCGACACGACCTCGATCACCGGGCGGAGGTCGAACTCGGGCGGCGCGACGGTCATCTCGGCGACCACCCATCCCCGGACTCTCCGCCCGTGGAGAAGCACGCGAACGATGCAGCCGACCTCAACTCGCCCGGCGAGGCCTCCGGGAACCTCGTAAACAAAGGTGCGATCGATCCCGCTCACGTCGGGAAGTACTTCAACGAACATGTTCATCGCCGCCGCAACGCTGCGTCACGCCCGCGCCGCGCCGACAGGTTCGCCCGCGGCGGGAAAGGGCGGATATCGGCGCGACCTGAGCGCGTGCCCGCCTAGAGCCCGAGGGTGGCGCGTAGGTCCTCGAGACGCGGCGTCGCCTCCCAGGGAACCTCGGCTGGAGGCCTGCCGAAATGGCCGTAGGCCGCGACTTGACGGTAGATGGGCCGGCGCAGGTCAAGGTCCCTCACGATGGCGGCGGGACGGAGGTCGAACAGCTCATCGACGGCTTTGGCGATGAGCTCGGGAGCGACTCTCTCGGTGCCGAAGGTCTCGATCATCACCGAGATCGGATGCGCAACCCCGATCGCATAGGCCACCTGGATCTCACACCGGGCGGCGGCACCGGACGCGACCACGTGCTTTGCCACCCACCGCGCTGCGTAGGCACCCGAGCGGTCCACCTTCGAGGGGTCCTTGCCCGAGAATGCGCCGCCCCCGTGCCGGGCCCAGCCGCCATAGGTGTCGACGATGATCTTGCGTCCCGTGAGCCCTGTGTCGGCCCGCGGGCCACCCAGCTCGAAACGCCCGGTCGGGTTGGCCAACAAGCGGTAGTGGCCCGTCTCTATCNNTTGGTGTGCTGGGTGGAGATGAGCACGGTCGTGAGCTCGACGGGCCGGCCGTCCTCGTAGCGAACACTCACCTGGGTCTTGCCGTCCGGGCCCAGATAGGGGATGGTCCAAGACTTGCGCACTTCGGCGAGGCGGCGAGCGAGCCGGTGCGCCAACCAGATCGGGAGTGGCATCAGATCGGGCGTCTCATCACACGCGTACCCGAAGACCATCCCCTGGTCGCCGGCGCCCTGCGCGTTGAGCAAGTCCTCGCCGGCGACACCGGTTCTCACCTCGAGCGCAGCCGACACTCCCCGGTCGATGTCGGGTGACTGCTCGTCGATCGAGACGAGCACGCCACAGGAGTTCCCGTCGAAGCAAAGCTCCTCACGGTCATAGCCGATCTCACAGATCGTCCGCCGCACAAGGCGCGGGATGTCGACGTAAGCGCTGGTCGAGATCTCGCCGGCCACTACGACGATCCCGGTCGTGAGCAGGGTCTCGCAAGCGACGCGGCCGTGGGGGTCCTCCTCCAAGATGGCGTCGAGGATGGTGTCGGAGATCTGGTCGGCCATCTTGTCGGGATGGCCCTCGGTAACCGACTCAGAGGTGAACTGGAAGCTATTCAAGACTCGGGCTCCTCATTCTCTAATCGCGACCTACAACAGATGGCGACGGCGACGGCGCGACGACCGATCCATCGCCAAGCGGAAATTCCTCGCCCGAGACGCCGTGCCACCCCGGTGCTCCGCCCGCCAGCAACTCGAGCGCGGCGCGGAGAACCGCATGTGCCACCTCGTGCTTGGACTGAAGCGGAACCACGGTTCGGGCACCTCCACGGTGGAAGATCGTGACCGCGTTTGTCTCGTGGCCGAACCCGACCCCTTCGGCTCCGACGTCGTTGCCCACCATGAGATCCGCGCCCTTGTCCTCCAGCTTGGCCGCCACCCGCTCCAAGCAAGGGTCCGTCTCGGCGGCGAATCCGACCAGGACCTGCCCGGGACGTCGGCGCCTTCCCAGCTCGGCGAGAATGTCGAGCGTCGGGACCAGAGCGATCTCGGGCACGCCGCTGTCCTTGTGGAGCTTCGTGGTCGAGACAACGGCCGGGCGGTAGTCGGCGACGGCCGCGGCCATGACGATCAGGTCGGCCGAACCGGCTCTCGACAACACGGCATCGGCCATCTCGGCAGCGGTCTCGACTTCGACCACCTCGACTCCGATCGATGCCGGCAAGGCTGCGGTCGTCACGAGAGTGACCTGCGCGCCAAGCTCGACCGCAGCCTCGGCAACGGCATGACCTTGTCTTCCCGAGGAGCGGTTCGACAGGAAACGGACGGGGTCGATCGGCTCCCGGGTGCCCCCCGCTGTGACCAGCACGCGCCTGCCCCGCAGCGCCTTGTCACCCCTTGGGCGGTTTCGGGTCGCGGAGAGGATCCTGGCGGCCTCTGCGACGATAACGCCGGTCTCCGCAAGACGTCCCGCGCCCATGTCCCCGCCCGCCAAACGGCCGGCCTCTGGTTCGACAACGTGGACGCCCCGCCGGCGGAGCGTCGCCATGTTGTCCTTCACCGCGGCGTGCTCCCACATCTCGGTGTGCATCGCAGGACAGATCAGCACAGGAGCTCGAGTCGCCAGCAAAGTGGCCACGAGCAGGTCAGATGAGATCCCGGCCGCATATGCACCGATCACGCGTGCAGTCGCCGGAGCTATGAGGACCAGATCGGCTCGCCTGGCGAGATCGGTATGGGGGATCGGGACGTCGTCGGCGAACATCTCCAGCCGTGCGGGCTCGGAGGCGAGCGCGGAGAACGTCGCCTGGCCGACAAATCGCGTGGCATTGGCCGTGAGGACCGGCACCACGTGGCATCCGGCATCGACCAGGCGGCGGCAGAGCTCGACGGCCTTGTAAGCAGCGATTCCGCCACTGACTCCTAGCACGACGGTGGCGCCGACGAGGGACGCGTCAGCTTCGAGCGGACCGGCAACTCGGTTCGGTCCCGCTCCCGCGTCGCTCACTGCCGCAGCCCTTGCGCGCTTTCCGCTGGGCTAGCTCGCCTCTCCGTCGCTGTGGACATCGCCCGCGGCCTCGGCTGACGCGTCAGGATCGGCGGCGGCCTCTTCCTCGGCAGGCCAGACCGCGACGACTTTGCCGGCTGCGATCTCCTCGAGCGCGATCGACAGCGGCTTGCGGGCGATGGACGCCACCTGCGGCGGCACGATGGCACCGAGACCTTCGCCGAGCTGGCTGAAGTACGAGTTGACCTGCCGGCCGCGCTTGGCCGCCAGGGTCACGAGGGTGAACTTCGAGTCGACTTTGTCAAGCAGGACCTCGATCGGTGGATCGATCATCGTGCTGCGCGGTTCGGCCATGGGGCTCCTTCTTGATCGGGTGCCGCCTTGACAGGCGGCCGACCGCATTAGGGACGCGACTGCTCCCGGCGGCGGAACTCCCCTACTATACCCGCGAGGTCGCGCACTGCCTGATCAAGGTCGTCGTTGACCACGACACCGGACGCGATCTCGAGTCCCTCGGCTTCCTCACGTCTCCCGAGCTCCACGCGACCTTGAACGTGCTCCTCAGGGTCGCCCCTGGATCGAAGCCGCTGCTCCTGGACGACGCGAGAAGGGGCGCGGATGAGCACACAGACCGCGTCCGGGCAGCGTTCGAGGACTTGGCGGGCACCCTGGACGTCTATCTCCAACACGACGTCACAGCCCTCTCGCGGCTGTGGCATCGGCGTCCCGTAGTACTCGCCGAGTATCTGTGCCCATTCGAGGAAGCCATCCTCAGCGACGCGGCCCAGGAAGGTGTCGCGATCGACGAAGGTGTAATCGTCCTCGGGCTCGCCATGACGGCGAGCACGGGTTGTCCAGGATCGACTCAGCCAGAGGTGCTCGTCGGCTGCGACAAGGCGGTGGACGATCGTGCCTTTGCCGACACCGCCGGGGCCACAGACGACGAGGATCAGGGTCGGGCTGCTGCCTCGAGCAGCGCTTCGCGCTGCTTGGCTCCGAGGCCCTGGAGCCGGCGGGTCTCACTTATGCCGACGTGCTCCATCAAGCGGCGGGCCTTGACTTTGCCGGTGCCCGGGAGTGCCTCGAGAACCGCCAGCACCTTCATCTTGCCGACGATCTCGTCCGACTCCGCTTTGACCAGCAGCTCGCGCAGGGTAACTCGACCACTCTTCAGGTGGTCCTTTATCTCGGCGCGTTCGCGACGCGCACGGGCCGCCTTCTCGAGCGCCGCATGGCGCTGCTCGGGCGTAAGGCTCGGTGGTTGTGGCATGGGCGGTTACGATAGCGCAGCACAAGCCGGGCGACCAGGGATCCCGGGTTTACGCTCACGTCGAAGCGTGGCATACGATGCTTCGGTCGCCGGAGCACAGGGGTAGCCAGCCATGGCCAACGTTCTCGAGGTAGTGGACCTAAGAACCGAATTTCACCTTCGCACCGCCAACGTCGGTGCTGTCGACGGCGTCTCGTTCACCGTCAGCGAAGGCGAGTGCGTGGGCCTCGTCGGGGAGTCCGGATGCGGCAAGAGCACCGCCGGACTGTCGATCATGAAGCTCCTGCCGAATGTCGGCCACATCGTCCGGGGCTCTGTGAACCTGCTCGGCCGAGAGCTCGTGAAGTTGCCCGAGAAGCAAATGCGCGAGGTGCGGGGCAACGACGTCGCGATGATCTTCCAGGACCCGATGACCTCGCTCAACCCGACGATGACCGTCGGCCGTCAGATCGCGGAGCCTGTACGGATCCACAAGCACGTCTCCAAGCAGGAGGCGACCGACCGGGCGATCGAAGTGCTCCAGCTCGTCGGAATGCCCCGGCCCGCGGAGCGTCTCGCTTCGTACCCCCACCAGCTCTCCGGCGGCCTGCGCCAGCGCGTCATGATCGCGATCGCGCTCGCATGCGAGCCCAAGCTCCTCATCGCCGACGAGCCGACCACAGCGCTCGACGTGACGATCCAGGCCCAGATCCTCGACCTGATCGACGAGCTGCGCGATCGCCTCAAGATGGCGGTTCTCCTCATCACCCACGACATGGGCGTGATCGCCGGGCGCACGGACCGGGTGATGGTGATGTACGCCGGCAAGATCGTCGAGAGCGCACCTACGCGAAGTCTCTTCTCTGAGATGCGACACCCCTACTCCGAGGCACTGCTCGACTCCATCCCCAAGCTGAACGCGGACGCAAGCGTCCCGCTCTACAGCATCCCCGGGGTCCCGCCGGACCTGAGCGGCGAATTCGTCGGCTGCAGGTTCGAGCCGCGGTGCCGCAACGCGACCGAGCAGTGCCGGATCGAGGAGCCGCCGCTCGTCGCCGAAGGGGGACACTCGTTCGCCTGTTTCAACCCGGTTGGCAGTGCCACTGCGCCTCGGCGTGCTGTACGAGTGGTCGATGCCGCCGAAGCGAGCCGGGTCGCTCTCGAACGAGTCAACACGCTCGCGTCCCGAAAGGTGATCGTTGAGGTCGACCGACTTGTCAAGGAGTTCCCCGTCACAGCCGGCGCTGTCCTGCAACGCAAGATCGGGAGCGTCAAAGCGGTCTCCGACGTGTCCTTCTCGGTCCGCGAGGGCGAGACCTTCGGACTCGTGGGCGAGTCGGGCTGCGGCAAGACGACGATCGGACGACTCGTGGTCGCGCTGGAGAAACCCACCTCAGGAGCGATCCGTTTTGACGGCCAGGATGTCACGAAGCTGAATCGTCACGACCTGCGAACTAGCCGCCGTGACTTCCAGATCATGTTCCAGGACCCTTACGCCTCGCTCGACCCACGCATGCGCGTCGGCACGATCCTCCGAGAGCCGCTCAAGGTCCAGGGGATCGGATCGAGGACCGAGCAATGGGAACGAGTCGGCTCGTTGCTGCGCGAGGTCGGCCTCGGCCAGAAGGCGATCGACTTGTACCCGCACGAGTTCTCGGGCGGTCAGCGCCAGCGGATTGGCTTCGCCCGCGCGCTCACGCTGAACCCGCGTCTGATCGTCGCAGACGAGCCCGTCTCGGCCCTCGACGTATCGATCCAGTCGCAGATCTTGAACATGATGAAGGCCCTACAGCAGATCCACCGGCTGACATACATCGTCATCTCGCACGACCTAGCGGTACTCAGGTTCCTTTCCGACCGCATCGGGGTGATGTACCTGGGCAAGCTCGTCGAGATCGGAGCGTCCAAGCAGATCTACGAGCAGCCGGCGCATCCCTACACCCGTGGTCTGATCGACACGATCCCGGTGCCCGATCCGGTGCTCGCGGCGGCCAGCCGAGGCCACCACATCTCCGGAGAACTGCCCTCGGCAATCACGCCGCCTTCTGGCTGCCGGTTCCGCACACGCTGCCCGCAAGCACAAGATATCTGCGCAGCAGAGGAGCCTCCGCTCCTGTCCTTCGGCGGCGACCACCTGGCGGCCTGCCATTTCCCGCTGCAACAGCCCACGGCCGGCTCGCCGATGGCCTCCAGCGCGTCGACGGCTCCCCCTTCCTCCTAGGGCCGGGGCACCCGGCCGAGCAGCTCATTCGGTCGGTTCGGCTCGCTCAACGACGCTGCAGGCGCACCTCGAACGCGTCCCGTAACGCGTCGCCGATGTAGTTGAACGAGACCGTTACGAGGATGATGCAGATACCCGCGGGGTAGATGAGCCACCATGCGCCCTCTTGAGCGTAGGAGATGCCGTCGGAGAGCATCTGGCCCCAGCTCGTGCCCGGGGCCGGCACGCCGAAGCCGAGAAAGCCGAGTGCGGCCAGCAAGCCGATGGCGTCCGCGATCTGGAAGGTGGCGTTCACGATGATCGTCCCGACGGCATTCGGGATTATGTGGCGTGCCACGATCCGGCTCCCGCCGCCGCCCATTGCCCGGACTGCTTGAACGTACTCACGGGTCCGAAGTGTGAGCGTCTCGCCCCGGATGAGACGCGCCGGCACCAGCCAGGCGGCGAGGGCCACGATGAACACGATCAGCCAGAACGAGGTGTGCAGGATCGCAGCGATGACGATCAAGAGGAACAGGGTCGGGACCGACAGGACCGTGTCGACGATACGCATCATGACGGCATCCACCGCGCCGCCTGCATAACCCGAGATTGCCCCGAAGAAAACCCCGAATATGGTGGCGATCCCCGCTGCCAACAAAGCGATCTCCAGCGCGGTGGCACCGCCCACCATGAGCCGGCCCACGGTGTCGTAGCCGTTGGGGTCAGTCCCCAAGAGATGTTGCGAGCTGGGGGGAGCGAGAACCTGACCCACGCTCGTGACGACGAAATTGGCCTGCGGGGTGACATAGAAATGCGGCCCGACAAAGCAGAACAGCAGCATGAACACGATCACACCTATGCTGACCAGCGCAAGCTTGTTCTCGGAGAAGACACGCCAGATGACCCTGCCGAGACCACCGATGCCACCTGCCTCGCCCGCTTCTGTTACCTCGACACCCGGCAACTCCGCGCCCATACCTGGGACGTCGGGGAGGATCGCCTCCTTGTCGGGCAGGTCGCCCGTGAGCGGGATCATGGCAGCCCCCAAAGGGCGCGACGCCAACTGTGCGGTCCGCGGTCACACATAGCGGATCCTCGGGTCCAAGACGGCGTACAGGATGTCGGCGAGAAGCGACCCTACGACCGTCGCCATGGCGGCGACGACCACGGTGCCGATGAGAAGAGGAAAGTCGTTGTTGATCGCAGCGTTGAAGAAGGCCAGCCCCATGCCCGGGTAGTTGAACACGCTCTCGGTGATGAGCGCACCGCTGACGATCGCCGGCAGGGTGAGACCGAGAAGGGTGATGATCGGGATCAGCGCATTGCGCAACGCGTGCACGTAGTTGACGCGCCGGGTGGAAAGTCCCTTGGCACGCGCCGTCCGCACGTAGTCCTCGGTGAGTGCCTCCATCATCGACGAGCGCATGTACCGGCTGAAGCCCGCGATGTACACCGCCGCGAGGGTGAAGACAGGCAGCACTAGGGCTCGCCAGTCCCCGAGAATCTGGCCCACCGAGGCCGATTGGGGCGCCTCCGGCGGGAAGAGGTGCCAGTGGATAGCGAACACCTGAATGAGCACGATTCCGAGGAAGAAGGTCGGCGTCGCATAGAAGATGAACGACAACGTGGTCAGCGCGTAGTCCGATGGCCTGTTGCGCCGAAGGACCTGGAAGATACCGAGTGGGATTGCGATGATCACCGTCAGGAGCGTCGAGAGCCCGAGCAGCAGCACCGTCTTCGGCAGCTTTTGCAGCACGATGGTCGCCACCGGCTCGTTCAGCTTGTACGAGTAGCCCAGGTTGAACGTGAACACGTGTCCGACCAGGATGAAGAACTGGGTCCAGATCGGCTTGTTCAGCCCGTTCTGGCTCAAGAAAAGTGCAATCTGAGGCGGCGTGGCCCTCGGCCCGAGGATGATCCGTGCTTCGGAGGTCGCTCCGCCGGGAAACAGGTGGTAGAGGATGAAGGTAATTGCGCAGACGCCAATGATGACGATGATCGCCTGAAACACTCTCCGGATGAGGTAGCCGATCATGCGCTACTCCTTGCCCCGCCGGGGCTACGCCGTTGACACTACTCTCCCCTGCCCTCGATGCTAACAGGCCGGGTTCGGGGCCAACTTGACGTCCTTTTTTGCGGGCCTGAAGCCATGTTCACGCCCAGGCCCTGACCGCGCCGCCGACCGTGGAGGTCCGACCGCGACGGCTTGTCGGTGGCGCCTGAGCCTGGCCACTACTTGGCAGGCTTGCAGAAGTACCAGTCCTCCGCGACCCAGGTGAACAGCGGGCTCTCGGGGCTGAAGCCGCAGACGTTCTTTCCGACCTCCTCGAGTTGCAGCTGGGTGTTCGGCTGCCAGATTCCTGGGAGGTCCTTGGCGAGGTAGTTCTCATAGTCGTAGAGCGCCGTCAGCGACGACGAGGTGTTCGTCGCCTTGATCAGGGCGTCGGCCTTCGGGTCGGAATAGCCCCCGAAGTTGGAGCCCGCGCCGGAGGCGAAGATCTCCTCACCGGTCGGGTAGTAGTCCGGCGAGTAGATCCACCCGCCGCCCCAGTTGGCGATGTCCCACGGGCAGGCCTTGGCGGCCACGCACGGAGTCGCAGCGGTGCTGATCACGTCACCGAAGGACTTGGGCTCGAGCTGCAGCTTGATACCGGCTTGCGCCCAGCTCGAGGCGAGCTCCCTTATCTGGTTGTCGAATGCCGTTACGCCGCTCTCGTAGAGGTACTGGAAGCTCAGCTGGGCGCCCTTTCCTATCCCCGCTCCACACTCGCCAGCTGCTGTGCCCGGCTTCACACAGGTTGTGACACCGCTCGGGACGACCTTCCAGCCGTGCGAGGTCAACAGCACCTTCGCGTGTCCCGGGTCGTAAGGGTAGGGGTTGGAGCTCTCCTGCGGGGTGGCCAGCTTGGTCGGGGGAAACACCGGCACCGGGCCGTAGGTGGGAGATCCGTAGCCGGAGTTGAACAACTGGATCCACAGGTTCTGGTTCATGAGCGACTGCATCGCCTGGCGCACGTACAGCTGCTTGAAGATCGGGCCGGAGGTCGGGTTGGTGTAGTTGAGGGAGAAGTAGTTGATCCCCCACGGATAGGCAGGCTCGAGGTTGTAGATTCCCGCGAGCTGTGAGTTGTTCGACCCCGAGAGGGGACCGGCCGGACCGAAGGCCTTGCCCTTGTAGACCGGGATGTCCTGTGGCGGCACGTAGCCGATATTGATCGCCTTGCCATTCTCCAGCACGTTGAACTCGGCGGTATCGGTGGTGAAGGGAGCGAGCACGAGCGCACCGATGGAGGCCTTGACCGGGCCCGAGTAGTCCTTGTTCGGCACCACTGTCGCCCCGTTGTCGGTCGCGTCGTACTCGCTCAGGCGGAACGGTCCGTCGACGATCTGGAAGAGGGGATTCGTCGCGTAGGTGCCGAGGTCGCCCGCTTCGGTCCTGCCCGTGAGGAACGCGTACACCGCCGCGCAGGCCTTGGCTGAAGGTGAGGTCTCCGAGAAGGTGCCGGTCGACGACATCGAGGTAGTCACAGAGGTGTAGGCGGCACCCGAACAGCCTCCCGAGCCCGGGGCCGCGCCGGCAGAGGTGATGTCCCAAGCGATCGGCAAAGGTGTGATCTGGCTCAGTTCGTTGTAAGTGAACCAGTACTGGCTGTAGGCGGCGTCCAAGGTGAAGCTGACCGTGTCGGCGGCGTTGTTAGCGACGACGTTGGTGACGTCTCCCGGGTACTGGCTCGGCCCGGGAACATATGCCGCCCAGGACGTGGCGTCCGCCTTGACCAGGTTCATCCAGAACACGACGTCCTGGGCGTCCACCGTCTCGCCGTTGCTCCACTTGTAACCCTTCATCTTGATGGTGACCGTCTTGCCGCCATTGGAGTAAACAGGCGCTTTCGCAACCGACAGCCCGGGATTGAGGTCCGGGGTGTAACCGGTTCCGAACCAGTACAGCGGGCGGAACATCAAGTAGATCAACTGGAAGTTCGCGACGCTGAAGTACGCGCCACCCATCATCGGGAAGATGTAGTTCGGTCCGGCCGCCGCACTCTCTGCGATCGTCATCGTGCCTCCCGGCACCTTCACCATGCGGGTGGGTGCCGCCCCCGAGGTGGTCGTGGTGGAAGGCGACGAGCTCGATCCACAACCCGCAAGCACGAGCGCAGCCGCCGCGACGACGGTTCCCAGGGCCGCGAGCCTTCTCAGTGTCGGGTTTGGTGACATGGTCGTGCCAGACCTCCTGGTCTCGGAGCGCTCTTCGTGCTGGTTTCGGCGGTTGTGAGATCCGCCGGCACCGCCCACGACAGTCTGAAGGAAATGTTAGTGAGAACAAGACTTGCGCGGGTGGGGGCCTGGCATCGGCAAGCCAGCGGCGGGGACTCCGGGACCCGGGACCACCTATGCCATGCTGAGAGCGGCCGTCACTTCGGCCGAGAGCCGTTCGGCCGCCAACTCGGGGGCGTCCGAGGCTGTCACCGTCCTACCGATCACGAGCAGGTCGGCCCCTGCCCTTACAGCAGAGAAGGGTCCCGCCGCGCGGGCCTGATCGTCCCTTGGCGACTCCGCCAGGCGAATCCCTGGGACGACTGTCACCAGTCCTGGCGCTCGCGATGACACGAGAGGGAGATCTTCCGCCGCGCAGACCACTCCGAGACAGCCGGTCGCGGCCGCAAGGCGCGCTCTCGAGCCGACAACATCCGTTCCGGCACCAGGGTCGCTCGTCAGCACTGTCACCGCGAGAATCCCGGCAGATCCCTCGGCCGGTTCCACATGGCCCATGGCTACTGCACCGGCCCATCCCTCCTCGAAGCCCTCCACAGCTGCCCTCAACATCTCATCGCCCCCGGCCGCGTGCACCGTCGTGTACGACACGCCCATGGACCCGATCTTGCGGGCAGCGCGGCCGACGGTGGTCGGTATGTCGTGCAGCTTCAGATCCACGAACACCCGGAAGCCCTCGTCCAAGAGGGTGTCGACAGCCAATGGCCCCTCGGCCGCGAAGAGCTCCAAACCGATCTTGGCCACCGAGAACCATGGTCGCAGCCGAGTTGCGAGGTCGACGGCCGCGTCGAGGCTCGCGACGTCGAGCGCGAGCGCGAGCCGGTCCCGCGCTATCGGCGCAAACTCGTCTGACACAGTCATGGCGCGCCTCGATTCACTTTGTCGTTTGCAGCCCCGACGAGCTCGCGAAGTGCGCGCACGTCGTGTCGTGTGCACCAAGTCGCGAGCTCGGCCTGTACCCGCAGGACCGCCCTCGGATCGGCCAGCGTCGCCGTGCCGACCTGAACCGCGTCCGCACCAGCGAGGAGCATTCGCACCGCTCCCAGCCCGTCGCTCACACCGCCGACGCCTACGATGCCTGCGTCGGGGAACGCCGCCCGGCAGTCGTAGACCGCACGCAGGGCGACGCTGTGGAGTGCGTCTCCGGAGAGCCCCCCGCCCCCAGCTCCGAGGACAGGTGCCCGCCGTTCGGTGTCGATGGCGATAGCAAGCAGGGTGTTCGTCAACGTGAGCGCCTCAGCACCCGACGCGAGCGCAGCCTCAGCGACCGCGAGGATATCGGGTGTGTTCGGCGAGAGCTTGGCCCAACGTGGTCGGAGGCAGGCTGCAGACGCTTGCACGGCCGCGCCTGTCGCCGCCGGCGAGTGAGCGAACATACGGCTTCGGTCCTCGAGGTTCGGGCAGCTGACGTTGACCTCGACGGCGATCACGCACGGCGGAGCCTGCGCCAGCAGTGAGGCCGCACGCGCATAGTCCTCGACCCGGTGACCCCAGATGCTCGCCACCACCCGGGCGCCGGCGGCCTCGAGAGCGGGCAACTCGTCGATGAGCCATGCCGCGACCCCAGGGCCCTGGAGGCCGACCGCGTTCAACATCCCACCCGGCACAGCGCAGACCCGAGGGCTCCGATTGCCCGGCCACGGATCGGCAGACAGCGACTTCACGACGACCGCGCCGATCGCCGACAGGTCGAAATAGGTGCCGAGCTCGGCGCCGTGACCTGCGGTACCCGAAGCTGTCATCACCGCTGTCGGGAACCGGACGCTCGCGACCGAGGNNCACCGTGTGGCGGACCTTGCCCGTGAGCCGGCGTCCGCCGTAAGGCGAATTGCGGCTCCGGCTGGCCAGGTGGCTGGGGTCGACCACCCATTCGACACTCGGGTCGAACACCGTGAGGTTCGCGGCACCGCCGGACCGGAGCGGGCCTCCCTGGGCGCCGAGGCTCACCTGGCCCCTCCTGCGGTCCCGGTCGAGCCCGGCGATGCGGGCCGGTTGCCAGGAGAGCAAAGCGAATAGGTCGGTCATCGACATGGCCGTTCCGCCCTCCCTCGGTACCCAGCCCTGATCGGCCCCGCCGTCGGCTTGCGCAGAGCTGGCACAAAGCGCGCTGTACGCGACCGCGAACGCCGTCTCGAGACCGAGCATCCCGGCGGGCGCCTCGTCGAAGGGCTCCTCCTTGCGCTCAGGCGCGTGAGGCGCGTGGTCGGNNTGGTCGGTGGCGATGGCGTCGATGGTGCCGTTGGCTACGCCCGCACGCAGCGCAGCCACGTCAGAGGCAGTTCTGAGGGGCGGGTTGACCTTGTAGACCGGGTCGTAGCTCGCGACCGCCGCGTCGCAGAGCGCAAGGTGGTGAGGCGTCACCTCAGCTGTGACCGCGAGCCCGTCGGTCTTGGCCCTGCGGATCATCTCCACCGCGCCCGCCGTGGACAGGTGCAGGAAGTGCATGGGCGCGCCCGTCAGCCGCGCTAGAGCGAGGTCGCGCGCCAGCATCACCTCCTCCGCGAGCGCCGGCTGGCCCGCGATCCCGAGGCGGCTCGACCAGGCGCCCTCGTTCATGTGGCCTCCCGCTGCGAGCTGCAGGTCCTCACAGTGCTCGGCCAGCACGACACCGAGACCCGAGGCGTACTCGAGCGCACGGCGCATCAGACCACCGTGCTGCACGCCTCGTCCGTCATCGGTGAACAGCCGCACGCCGAGCGCCGCCAGCTCGGCCATCGGGACGAGTCGCTCGCCACGCCGGCCGACGGTGATCGCTCCTGCGACGGCGATCTCGCCAAGAGCCGCCTCGCCGAGCGCGAGCACGTCGCGGGCGACCGCTGCCGAGTCGATGGCGGGCTCGGTGTTCGGCATGGCGACGACGGCCGTGTAACCGCCGAGGGCTGCAGCTCTCGACCCGGACTCGACCGTCTCGGCCACCTCCCCACCGGGCTCGCGCAAGTGGGCGTGCAGGTCGACAAGGCCCGGCCCGACATAGCAACCCCCCGCGTCGAGGACGGTCGCGCCCTCAGGAACGTCAATTGCCTCCTCGACAGCGGCAATCCTGCCGTCTCGCACGAGGACGTCACCACGTCGCTCGCCCGTCTCGTCGACCAGTGTCCCGCCGCGCAAGACGATCTCACCCACTTGTGTGACCGGGTTCCCGCGAGCCATCACATCACCCCCGATCCGAGCAGGTGGAATAGGACGGCCATACGGACGACGACGCCGTTTCGGACCTGCCGCGTCACCAGCGAGGCCGGCATGTCCGCGACCTCCGGTGAGATCTCGACCCCGCGGATCATCGGTCCCGGATGCATTATGAGAGCGTCCGGTTTGAGCGCGTCCGCCCGCGCCCGGGTGAGGCCGTAGCGCCAGTGGTACTCGTCGAGCGAGGGCAGCAGAACCTCGCCGAGGCGTTCGGACTGGATCCGCAGGAGGTAGATGACATCGAGGTCCCCGATCGTCGAGTCCAGATCGCCGGTAGCGGAAACGGGCCAACCCTCCAACGACGCCGGCAGGAGCGTCGGCGGGGCGACGAGCACTACCTCGGCTCCGAGCGCGGCAAAGGCGAGCACGTCCGAACGGGCCACCCGCGAGTGCTTGATGTCGCCGACGATCGCGATGCGAAGTCCTCTGAGGTCGGCCGGGACCTCCCCGTCGCGTCGCGCTGTGAGGGCCTCTCGGATCGTGTAGCAGTCCAGCAGCGCCTGAGTCGGGTGCTCGTGAGTCCCGTCTCCGGCATTGATCACGCTCGCTCCCACCCAGTCGGTGACCCGCAAGGGCGCCCCGGAGGCGTGGTGGCGGATCACCATCGCGTCGATGCCCATGGCATCGATCGTCTCAACGGTGTCTCGCAGCGACTCGCCCTTGACCGAGGCAGACGTGGCGACCGTGAAGGTCATCACGTCGGCGGAGAGGCGCTTCGCGGCGGTCTCGAACGACAGGCGCGTACGGGTGGACGGCTCCATGAATACCGTCGCCACCGTGCGCCCCCTGAGCGCGGGCACCTTCGGGATCGGGCGCTCGGCCACCTCGGCGAACGCGTCGGAGAGGCGCATGATCTCGAGGATCCCGTCGCGGCCCAGATCGGCCACGGACAAAAGGTGCCGAACCGCTGGAGCCCGGTAGCCAGCGAGCAGGTCCTCCGCTGCTCCCGGTGAGCTCGCGCCTTCAGAATCGGGGGAACCTGTCGCCCGCGGGGTGCCGAGCTCGGCGTCACCGGTGTCCGGAGTGACACCCGTGCCTGTCGAGGTGCCGGGCGCTCTCATCGGATCCCCCTGTCCAGCTCGGTGACGACGAGATCGCCGATCATGACCCCGTCTTCTGCCACTTCGACGAGCTCGTCGCGTCGAGTCGGCAGGTTCTTGCCGACGAAGTCGGGTCGGATCGGCAGTTCCCGGTGACCGCGGTCGACCATCACGGCAAGTTGCACCGCGCTCGCCCGTCCCCGCTCGGCCAGGGACTCGAGTGCGGCACGGACTGTCCGCCCTGTGAACAAGACGTCGTCGAACAGGACAACGGTGCGTCCCGTGACGTCGAAAGGAAGGTCCGTGACCTCCTCGGACTTCACCGGATGCATCCCGATGTCGTCCCGGTAGAACGCGACGTCCATGGTCCCGAACGGCACGGCCGTTCCCTCTATCTCGCGAAGCATCGAGGCGAGCCGTTCGGCAAGCGGCACGCCGCCTTTTTGGATCCCGACGACGACGACATCTTTCAGCCCACGGTTACGCTCGACGATCTCGTGCGCGATGCGCACGAGCGCCCGTCGAACCTCGTCGCTGTCCATGACTTGAGTACGGGCAACAAAAACGCGCCCTTTAGGGCGCGTAGAACTTCTCTCTTCTTCGGCCACTAGGGCTCCTCCTCGTACGTACGGCCTCGCTGGACCTGCTTTACGTGCGAGATCTCACTCTAGCCAAGTCGGCAGCTCCGCGCCGGGACTTTCGCACTCGCCCGGGCGGACATCGTTCGCCACCGCGGAGAGCACGCCGTTCACATAGCGGCCGGAATCCTCTGTCGAGTAAGTCTTTGCGAGTTCGACCGCCTCGTCGAGCACGACGGCCACCGGGACCTCGGCCTCGTCGAGAAGCTCGTATGCGGCGATCCGGAGCACGCAGCGGTCGACCACGGGCATCCTCTCGATCGTCCAGCCTGTCGCGTGGCGCCCCAAGAGGCTGTTGACTATCTCGCTCCTGCGCTCGACGCCGAGGACCAGCTTCAAGGCGTACTCCTCCGGCGCGACAGGCAGCTCAGCGAGCAACCGGGAAGGGCTCAGATCCTTGGTCTCGGCTTCGTAGAGGAGCTCGAGAGCTCGCTCGCGCGCCCGGCGCCTCGCGCCCGGCAGGATGTGGCGCGACGAGCCCTCAGGCCCTGGTGAGGTACTCACCGGTCCGGGTGTCGACCTTGATGCGCTCACCGGGGTTGACGAAAAGGGGCACCTGAACGACTAGGCCGGTCTCGAGGGTCGCGGGCTTGCGACCGCCGGAAACTCGATCACCCTGGAAGCCGGGCTCGGTCTCGGTGACCGTGAGCTCGACGGCAGCCGGCAGGTCGACCCCGACGATCTCGCTCTCGTGCATCTGCATCACAGCAGAGTCGCCTTCTTTGAGATAGGACGCTACGTCGGCGAGCGACGACTCGCTCACATGGATCTGGTCGTACGAGACGTTGTCCATGAAGACGTAGTCCTGGCCGTCGCGGTACAGGTACTGCATCTCCCGCTTGTCGATCATGGCCTGCTCGAGCGGCTCGCCGGCCCTGAAGGTGCGCTCGACCACGGCCTTTGTGCGTGCGTTGCGCAGCTTGGTCCGTACGAAGGCACCGCCCTTGCCGGGCTTGACATGCTGGAACTCGACGACCGTGAACAGTCCTTCAGGGAGGTCGAGGGTCATGCCGTTGCGGAGGTCACTCGTGGAAAAGGCCATCAGAGCACGTAATCCTTGGTCGACTTGGTGAGCAGGCGAGCGCCAGTGGCCGTGACGACCAAAGTGTCCTCGATACGAGCGCCGCCGGTTGAGTAAAGGTAGGCGCCGGGCTCAACGGTCACTACAGCGCCCTCTTCAAGGATATCAGGGGAGTCCTGCGAGACCGAAGGGGCCTCGTGCACCTCAAGGCCGACTCCGTGGCCGGTCCCGTGCAGAAAGGCTTGCGCGAGACCGACGGACGCGAGTGACTCGCGGCAGGCCGCGTCGACCTCTCCGCCTGTCACGCCCGCCCGAACGGTCCGTATCCCGGCACGTTGTGCGACCATGACCGCCTCGAGCAGCTCGCGGAGCTCGTCCGGCCGCGGAGCACCAACGCTGACCGTACGAGTCATGTCCGAGCGGTAGCCGTCCACGATCGCCCCAAAGTCGACGACCACGAGCTCGCCGTCGTCGATCCGGCGACCGGACGGTCGAGCATGAGGGAGCGCGCCGTTCGGGCCGCTCGCCACGATCGACTCGAAAGCGATCCCATCCGCGCCGCGGCGGCGCATCTCGAAATCGAGGGCGATCGCGAACTCCTCCTCGGTCGGCGCCTCGGCGAGAAGTTCCTTGACCTGGGCGAAGGCCACATCCGCGATGTCCGCCGCGCATTCGATCCGGACGAGCTCCCCTTCGTCTTTGACGGCACGAAGCGTCTCTACGGCGCGGGGCACCGCCACGAGGGTCGTCGCCGGTGCGAGTGCTGCGGCGAGACGGAGCTGGGTGCTCCAGCTCACGTCGCCGGCCTCCAGTCCGAGGCGCCGCACGCGTTTGGCCGCCTGTTCGACGGCCTCCGCCTGGCCGGCTGGCTGGCCGATCTCGACGCGCACCGGTGCCTGGGTCGCGGAGACCTCTGTCGCCGCCTGGTCCCTGTAACGCCCGTCGGACACGAGTAACGCGTCGTCGCGCAGCACAACGAGCAGAGCTGCCGACCCGGTAAAGCCCGTCAGGTACCGGATATTGGTGAGATTGGTGACGAGAAGGCCGTCACAGCCGAACTCGGTGAAGCAGGCCGCCAGGCGCGGGATGCGACCGGCGACATCCATCGCGGCGAGGTCGGAACGATCTGAGCCAGTCGGCATGGGCGGAGATGCTAGGCGCCAGGAAGGCCGCGGTTGCGGTCTGTGACAAGGCGCGCCGCGGCCTCGACTGCGAGCTCGTAGCCGAGACCGCCGAATCCGGCCACGGTCCCGTCGGCTACCGGCGCCAGGACTGACCGGCGACGCCAGGGTTCCCTGGCGTCGGGGTTGGACAGGTGGAGCTCGACGACGATGCCGTCGAAAGCCGCCAGGGCGTCATGAAGAGCCCAGCTCGAATGTGAGAGGGCGCCCGCGTTGACCACGATCGCCGCGACGGTTCCGCGAGCGTCGTGAACTGCTGCCACGAGGTCCGCTTCGTGCTCGCTCTGCAGGTGCTTCAACTCCAATCCTGAACGCGCCGCTGCCCGATCAGCCCTCGCGACGTGGTCCGCGAGTGTCGCGGTGCCGTAGATCTCCGGCTGGCGCGCACCGAGCAGGCCGAGGTTCGGGCCGGAGAGGAGCAGGACGACAGGGGCCCCGCCGGCACGGTCCTTCTCGGCGGCACTCATCGGTCGCCCCGAATCGCGTCGAGCGCCTCGTGGACGAGCTCGGGGCGAACCTCGTGCACCGGCTCGACACCGGCCGGGCCGTCGAGCATGAATGTCAGGCCACCGGCACTCTTCTTGTCTCGGGACATGAACCGGACCAGGGTGGCCGGGTCGGCGCCGGCAGGAAGGCTGACGGGCAGGCCGTAGCCGGCGACCACACGGCGGTGACGCTCGAGACGGGGGGGCCCGATCCTGCCCATGAGCTGGGCCAGCTCCGCCGCGAACACCAGGCCCACGCCGACCGCCTCGCCGTGGCGAAGCCCGGGCAGAGGGCTGCTCGCGTCCTCGCCCGCGAAGCCGGCCGCCTCGAGGGCATGAGCCAAGGTGTGACCGTAGTTCAGGATCATTCGGCGACCTCCTTCGCGTTCGTCGCTGGCGACGATCTCGGCCTTGCACTCCACACACCGGGCCACCTGCTCGACAAGGCTCAAGCTGTCGAGATCATCCACGCCCAAGAATGCGTACTTTGCCATCTCCCCGTGGCCGGACCGCCATTCGCGTTCAGGCAGGCTCTGGAGGGTCTCGGTGTCGCAGAAGACAGCGAGCGGCTGCCAGAACGAGCCCACAAGATTCTTTCCTTCCGGGAGATTGACCCCCGTCTTGCCGCCGATGGCCGCATCGACCTGGCCGAGCAGGGTGGTCGGGACGTTGATCACCGCGGTGCCACGGTGATAGCTCGATGCCGCGTAACCGGCAACGTCTGTCACGACCCCACCGCCGACCGCCACCACGACGTCGCTGCGGTGCATGTCGCCGCGGGCCATGAACCGGCAGATCTCCTCGACCGTCGCGAGCGACTTGGCCCGCTCCCCGTCCGGGATCCTCATGACCTGGAACGGCACGCCCGGGTCGACCTCGACGCCTATTGATGCCTGGGTCACCACCGTCGCGCGGCGGGCGCCTTTCGGAACCCGGCCCGCGATCTCGGACCGTACCCCGGGGCCGACGAGCACTTCGTAGCCGCGCGTCGCAAGCTCGACCCTGACGCATATCTGCTCTGGTACGCCCGGGTCGGCCCCGGGCACACTGCCGCTCACGACGACCACACCGCTGTCGGCGAGTCGAGTCGGGCCCGGGCCGCGCGCACGACGTCCTCGGCGATCTCGGCCGGGCTACCAGAACCCGCCTGCACGACAACGTCCGCCAGCTCGCGGTACACGCTCCGACGGCGCGCGTCGAGGCGCCGCAGGTTGCCGGCCGGATCCGACGCGATGAGGGGCCGTCCACCTTCCGCGCCCACCCGGGCAGCGAGGGCCTTCGGCGACACGTCGAGCCAGACGACAACGCCGGCCGAACCCAGGCGTCGTCGCGACTCCGGGTCGACAACAGCTCCACCTGCGACGGCGATGACCGAAGGCACATTGGACGCGAGCGCCGCGCACAAGGCTGCCCGCTCCTCTGCCCGAAATGCGGCCTCGCCTCTGGCGGCGAAGATCGCGGGAACACTGCGCCCGGTCCGCCTCTCGACCAGAACGTCGCTGTCTTCGAAAGGCCGCCGCATCCGGTCCGCGACAATACGGCCGACGGTCGACTTGCCCGAGCCCATCATCCCGACGAGCAGCACGTGCTCACCCATATCCGGTCACCAGCTCACCGACACGCCACCGCACCACCGTAGTTGTCGGTGTCCTTGCTGTGGCCTCTGTGGCATGCGGCCAGTTCCTCCATCCGGGTCAGTCGCTTGGCGCTTGTGGGCCTCGGGAACCGGGCCGGGCTCAGGCGCGTCCCGAGGCGAAGTACGGGTCGACGCCGGAAATGTGGTCAGTCACATCCACGACCTCGCTGATCTCCGGGACCGCATCGGTGATGGCGACAGCTATGCCCTGGCTGAGGGTCGCCCGGGCCATGCCGCATCCCTGACATCCACCCGACATCTCGACGTAGGCGATCGCCCCTTCGACCGCGACCAGTGCCGCCCGCCCGCCGTGCATCGCAATTTGGGGATTGACGTCCCGCTCGAGCACCTCGAGCACGCGCTCGGCGACAGGGCCGGTGACATCGCCGCGTACAGCCGGCGATGCAGGCGTGTTCGCGTTGATGACCACGAGACCCTCTTCGCCTGCAATCTCGTTCACGTCCAGCACCGCTCCGCGAACACGTTCGATGCTCGGTTCGACCACGACGATCTCGATCTCGGCCTCTAGTTGCCGGGCGTCGCCCGGCCTTATCTGGGACTTGTGCCCGAACCAGAGGTCGTAGGTGTAGGCGCCGTTCGCGCTGCCGTTCACCTCGAGGAACAGGGCGAGACAATCCGGCTCGGGCTCAGCTGCGCGGACCTTGCGCACCACCTCGAGTGCGGCGCGCGTGACACGAATCACGTCTTTCACGGCGAGGACGCTACCGTGACCGGATGGCCGCTGCGCCGAAGGCACCTCACGACGCCCACGAGTGGGTGAGCTTCGAGGACCCAACCGAGGACCGGACCTGGCTCGTCGACGTGACTTTCATGTTGAGCCGTTGGTGCTGCATCTACGGTGCCGGGTGCCAGGGGGTCCTCACCGAACCGACGCCCGAAGCGATGGAGGGCTGCTGTTCGTACGGAGCGCACTTCACCGACGAGACGGACGCCGCGCGCGTCCAAGTGGCTGCCGGGACACTGTCCGGCGAGCAGTGGCAGTTCCGCTCGAAGGCCCGGCGCAAGTCTGGCGTGCTAAAGCGCGACTCGAAGGGGGCCATTGCGACCCGTCTCGTCGACGGCGCCTGCATCTTCTTGAACCGTCCGGGTCATCTTGGAGGTGCCGGCTGCGCGCTCCACCGCGCGGCGATAGAGCGGGGCGTTCCGCCACTTCAGCTCAAGCCTGACGTCTGCTGGCAATTGCCGCTGCGCCGCGAGGACTCCGTCGCGGCGAACGGGCACGTCACGAGCTCGCTCGGTGAATGGCGGCGGCGGCACTGGGGCGAAGGCGGCGCGGAGTTCAGCTGGTGGTGCACGGAGGCACCCGAAGCCTTCTCCGGGCGCGACCCGGTGTACGTCTCGCTCGAAGACGAGCTCACCGCCATGATCGGCCGGGACGTCTACGGCCTGCTGGCCTCGTACCTACGGGCCCGGCAGGGGCGAAGAGTGCCGCTGTTGGTGCATCCCACCGTCCGAGAGCGCGCCAGCGGCCCGGTCGCCGGGAGCTGACCTACCTGGACCCGCCGCGGACCACAAGCGTCGCCGTCAGAGCGGTCACGCGTTCCCGTTGCTCTTGCTGTCGCTTTCCGGGGTCGCAAAGTGCGAGCTCGGACGGAAGCCATCATCCTCCTCCGGCTCGTCCAGCTCCTCAGATTCGTAAAGGCACCAGGAGGCGTGTTCCTCCTCAGGGTCGGCCCCACACTCGGGACACGGCTCCACAGTTACCTCGATTGCGCGCTTTAAACTGCGCGCCTCTTCGAAACGCCGATGACGTCCCTTTTTCACGAGCCGCTCCCAAGATTTCGCGGATTCCGCCTCAGTCAGCAGCGATGAGGTAGCCCGGCTGAGCCCCGCTGCCAATCTGGCCGCCGACGCCCCCTAGGTCGCCTACCACCTGCCTACAGCATATCCATCCAGGTCACGATTCGGGCAGGTCGTGCTACGGCGACGGCCCCCATTATGGTGGCGGCGATGAGCGAAGTATTCGATGCCGACGAGATGATCGCACGCTTCAGGGAGCGGGCGGCAGCTGTGCGCCGTCGCGGCATGCCACCGGTCGAGGGAGCCGAGCGCCAGATGATCCTGCGCCAGATGCAGCTCGACTTTCAGGACTTCGCCATGCTCGGCGACGCCGCGGGCTCGCTCGAAAACGGGATCTTGACGCTGCGGATCGATCTGCGACCCGCAGCGGCGGACAATGACGCCTCGCCTGCTGGCGCCTGACCACGGCGTGAGCCGCTAATGGTCGAAAGTGCGGAAAGAGCGCTCCTCCAACACCAGTGCCCCCCGCCCGTCGAAGGAAAGTGACGCCTCGCCTGTCGCAAGGCGCCGGAGCCCCTCGCCGACCAGATCGTTGCGCCAGCCGCCGGCAAGCCTCCCGTGCGGCGGATCCTGCATGAAATCGACCAGGTCCGCCCGCGTAGCGAGGATCGCGGGGTCGAGCTCCAAGTCGCCCGCCCGCTGGGCCACATAGGCGGTCGCGAGCGTCGTGACGGCCCGATTGGGCTGTTCGAGCTCGTGGGTGGGCGGCAGTCGCAACACCGACGGCCCGAGCTCGAGGCCGAGGGCCACCGCTTCGAGCAACTCTTCGGCGGCGCCACCGCCAAGATGGCGCCCGTCGAGGCTCCTTGTGCGCCGGAGATCCTCGAGTGTACGGGTCGGGTGCTGGGCGATCGACAGCAAGGCGAGATCCGGCAGGACAAATCGCACCGGTAGGTCCATCCGGCGGGCCCTTATTTCACGCCAGGCGGCGACAGACTGAGCGACCCCGCGAGCCCCGCCTCGCAGCTGGCGTGAGCGCGGGAGACGCCACCACGCCTCCTCCGGCTCGGTGGAGGACCGGTCCCTCGACAACAAGATTGCAAACTCCTCGGTGGCCCACTGCATCCGGCCCATTTCCTCGAGTCGCTCGCCGATGCGCTGGCGCAGCTCGAGAAGGTAAGCGACATCGCCGGCGGCGTACGCGAGTTGCCCCGCCGACAGGGGCCTCCGGGTCCAGTCGGTCAGCTGGTCGCCCTTGAGGAGCCTCACGCCGAGGATCCTCTCGACGAGGTTCACCAACGAGGGGGACACCTGGCCCAGGAACCCGGCTGCGATCTGGGTGTCGAACAGCCTGCTCGGCACGGTGCCGCATGCCTGTTCGAGGACCTCGAGATCCTGCTCGGCTGCGTGGACCACCGCGAGGCCCGGTCCCTCAAGCACCCTCGCCAGCGGCGAGACGTCGATGGCAAGCGGATCGACGAGGGCGATCCCGCCCCGCCAGGCGAGCTGGATCAGGGCGAGCTGGGGGAAGTAGGTCCTCTCCCGGTGGAACTCGGTGTCGAGTGCGTAGGCGTCGTAGGACACGAGCTCGCCCACGAGCGAGTCGAGGGCCGCCGCGTCACCGATCCAGCGGTAGTCACCCACGCCGGCCGGACGCGTCACGACGTTGTCGGCATCACTCAGCGAGCCCGGTCCCCGGGTCTCGAGCGCCTCGTCGGCCGAGCCGTCGCTTCCCTCGGAGCGCCGGAAGGTGGCGCCGGGACCGTTGCGGTACCGCGCGTTGTCTCTGCGTCCCACCGACCTAGCCGCCATAGTTCATGCGGGTGTCCTCCGTGCGAAGAACCGGAACTGTATCGCTGCCTTCGGCCAGCCCCGAGTCGAGGACCACTCCGACAAACAGCGAGTGCGAGCCCAGATCGAGGCTATGGCGAAGTCCACAGTCCAAGTAGCCGATCGCCACCTCGGGGATCGGCGCCCCGCTGACACCATCCCGATAGGCGATCCCGCCGAGGGTGTGAGCCTCGGGATCGTGCTCGGCGGGCTTCACGAAGCGGCGCACGATCTGCCTGTCTTCACGCGCTACAAGCGCGAGCGAGAAGCAGCCCCCCTCGAGGATGAGTCCGTGGGTCACAGCAGACTGCTCCACCGAGACGGCGAGGTACTTCGGGTCCAGCGAGACCTGCATGGCCCAGTTCAGGGTCATCAGGTTGCGGCTCTCACCGGCGCGGCTCCCGAGCAGGTACAAGCCGGTCGGCAGCTTCCAGAGCACGCGGCGGCGCAACCGGTCGTAATGCTCCGCGTCGAGGTCTTCGCGCAATGGACCGACCGGGACGGCGCGGTTGCTCACGATCGAACCGTAGCCGTGCCAAGGGGGTGATCGCGCGCTCGCGCGGTCTCGGCCGCTGGATCTTGAGGCCCGCGGCACGGCCCGGTCGTCCTCCCCATTCAGTGGACCCCGTCCGCGGCGAGGATACGGGTGGCCCTGTCGAGAGACACGACACCGAGCGCAATCGTCGCCAACGCGGAGGTGATCCGGCCAGAATTCAGGGTCCCGGCCGCAGCACACGAGCTTCCGGCACTGACGAAGTCCTCGTAGGCGACGTTCAGCTCATTGGTCAAGGTATTGTCCGGCGCCGGTAAGTTGCCATACGAGGTTCCGGTGTCGAAGACGAGCCCGGAGCAGTTGCTCGTGACGTCCTTGAGCTCCTTGGCCCGGACTGACCGCTTGATCGCCGCGATGTCCTGGGCGACAAGGGTGTCGTTGGCGCTCACCGAACTGAGCGAGGCCCACTGCCGTACCTGATTGGCCTTTGAGCCCGTGTACGAAGTGCATCCCGCGAGGCCCACAGCGGTGAGGAGGACAGCGACGAGGACTGCCGTCTCGCCGAGCGGGCGCCGCAGGGCTGCCTTCACTCGAACCTCAGCAGGTGGTAGTCCCGCCGCCCCCTCCGCAGCACGACATAACGATCGACGAGAAGGTCGTCGCGCCCGAGGTGCGCGTCCGGCTCGGAACGCCGGCGGTTGTTCACGTACACCCCGCCTTGGACGAGAGCCGCGCGCGCTGCTGTCTTCGAGGCGACAAGGCCGGTCGACACGAGCGCGTCGACGAGCGCGAAGCCCTCGGCATCGAGGCACGAGCGCGCGAGCTTCGACGACGGCGCGTCCGCGAACACCTCGAGGAGAAGTGCCTCGTCGAGTCTGGCGACGTCCTCGGAGTAGAGGGCCTTCGAGGCCGCGATGGCGCGTTCGGTCTCGGTCTCACCGTGGACGAAAGTGCAGACCGAGCGCGCCAGGGCCTGCTGGGCGCGCCTGTGCCCGGGCCGCTCCGCGATCTCGAGGTCCAGCGCCTCGATCTCGTCTTGGGACAGGAACGTGAAGTAACGCAACAGGCGGCCCACCTCGTCGTCAGGGGACCGCACGAAGAACTGGTACATCTCGTAAGGCGACGACTTGGCAGGGTCAAGCCACACGGCCCCGGACTCGCTCTTTCCGTACTTGGTCCCGTCCGCGCGCAACAGCAGCGGGTAGGTGAGGGCGAAGGCTTCCGATCCTCGGACCTTGCGGATCAGCTCGAGGCCCATCGTGATGTTGCCCCACTGGTCGCTGCCGCCAAGCTGGACGCGGCAGCCGTACGCGTCGTGCAGGTAGAGGTAGTCGTAGGCCTGGAGCAACATGTAGCTGAACTCGGTGTAGGAGATGCCCTGGTCGGGCCGCTCGAGACGAGTCCTCACCGACTCCTTTCCGATCATCTGGTTGACGGTGAAGTGCTTGCCGATGTCGCGCAGGAAGTCGATGAACCCGTAGGAGCACAACCACTCGGAGTTGTCGACCAGGAGACCCTGGGCCTCCCCTGCCGCAGGCGACAGGTCGAGCAGGCCCTCGAGCTGAGCCCGGATCCCTTCCAG
Source organism: Acidimicrobiaceae bacterium (assembly GCA_003140595.1). Lineage (GTDB taxonomy): Bacteria > Actinomycetota > Acidimicrobiia > Acidimicrobiales > Bog-793 > Fen-455. The sequence continues at coordinate 69,302 of PLKG01000133.1, forward strand.
GTTCGCGGCGAGCTGCTCAACTGACAGCAGCGGTCGCTCGTCAGCCTTGCCGCCAGGGTCCCCGATCAGGCCCGTACCACCGCCCGCGAGGAGAATCGGCCGGTGCCCCGCCTCCTGGAGCCGGCGCAGAGTGATGATCCCGAGGAGATTGCCCACGTGAAGGCTGTCGGAGGTGGGGTCCATCCCGATATAGGCCGTCGTGGACCCAGAGTCGAGAAGAGTCCAGAGCGCATCGTCACTCGCCTGGTGGACGAGGCCGCGAAAGGCGAGGTCACCCGAGATCTTCAGCATGGCCAAAGCGTGCCACGGCGACGGCCCCGGGGCGAACGGCGGGGCGGTCCAACACCGCGCCTCGCGCCGGCAGCTGACGGATCGGCTGTGATCACGCCAGTGCGAGGGCGACTTCGTCCTCGAGCTCGGTGTGAAGTGCCACGTTCGCCTTACGGTCGCTGCGCACCACCACGACGGCCGGGCCGCGTCGCGCCGCGTTGTAGAGCGCCGCATCGAGCTTGTTGGCGATGTCCTCCTGCGATGCCACTTCGATCGCATCGCAGCCCGCCGCCCTGGCAAGGTCGGCCACGTCGATCCTCTGAGGCGTGCCGAAAAGCCTCTCGAAGTACGCCTCGTCGAGCTCGGACGCCTGTGGCAAGAACGAGAAGATCCCACCGCCGCCGTTGTCGACGACGACCAGCACCGTGGCAAGTGCGGGCTCGCGTCGACCGCGGTAAAGAGCCGTCGCATCGTGCAGGAAGGCGAGATCACCGAGCAGGCCGATGACTGGACCACCTGTGCCCGCCCCAGCAGCTGTGACACCGAGCGTCGTGGAGGTCACGCCGTCGATCCCGTTGGCCCCCCGGTTCGCGAGCACTCTCGGCGGGTCCGAGCGCGGGGCCGCGAACCATTCGAGATCACGAACAGGCATCGAAGAGGACGCGACGATCGTCGAGGAAGGCGGTGCCCAGGCGAACAGTGCCCTTGCCAGGCCGGGCTCGGTCACCTCCGCGTGGCGGCCGAGTACGTCCTCGATCGCGTGTTGGGCGGCCGTCTCGGCTTCCGCCCATCCATCGGACCAGGTCAGAGGCGCCGCCCAAGCCGAGCGCCCAGGAGCGCCGGCCTCCGGGACGCGCATCATCATGGCCTCCATGACCTGATCCGGATCGGCCGGCACCACGACGTCGGCTTCGCGGCGGGGGTCCTGCCAGGCCCAGTACGGGTCGACCAGCACCTGGAGCGCACCGGCCTGCGCGCACGACGTCATCCAGTCGGCGACGACCCTCGACGCCCACGGCCGGCCGAGGCGCAGGACGATCTCCGGCACGTGCTCGCCGGCGAAACTGTCGACGCGGAGCAGCGCATCGGCCGCTGCGACACACGGCGAGCCCGCCTCGCCGGGGGTCCGGGCACCCGACCGGGGGTCGGCGAGGACAGGCCAGCCCAGGGTGACAGCCAGACGACGGACTGTTTCTGGACGGCCTGCGCCTGCACCAGCGACGATCAGGCCCTTTGCGCCCGGACGCGCGAGCGCGGTGAAGGCCTCGAGCGACGCCGGGTCGAGCACCCGGCGAACCGGGTCGACCCGGTGCCACGGTCGACCGTTGCGACGGCCCGGGGGCAGCTCACCGGGGTTGGCGACAAGTGGCTCCCGGAAGGCGAGGTTCGCGTGCACCGGGCCAGGCCCAAAGGGACCGGCCGTCGCCTCGGCGACCAGCCGGCTGGCGAGTGACCGCCAGCTCGACCGGGCCTGCTCGTCGGGTACTCCGGGCTCCACCGCCCATCGCAGCGCCCCGGCGAACAGCCCGGCCTGCTCGATGGTCTGGGGAGCGCCGACGTGATGGAGCTCCGGGGGCCGGTCCGCGGTGCACACGATGAGGGGCACCCGGGACAAATGAGCCTCCACCACAGCCGCGTGGACTTCGGCTGCTGCGGTCCCGCTCGTCGTGACGAGCACTGCCGGCCGACCGGTGGCCAGGCCGATCCCGACAGCGAAGAAGGCCGCTGAGCGCTCGTCCAGGCGAACGTGCAAGGCCATCCGGCTTTCACGCGCGAGAGCCACCACAAGCGGGGTCGAGCGCGATCCGGGAGCCACGACGGCATCGGTCAGCCCTGCGCGAACCCACTCGTCAACGAGCGTGGCCGCGAAGCTTGCCGCTACCGTCACCCGAAGTGTCCTTCCAGAACAGAGAGCCGTCCGGCGACCGGCCAACCCGGCTGCATACGACCAGGCAAGGCCGGGGACCGAAGATCGTGCTCGTTCACGGGTTCACCCAGACCGGCGCCTCCTGGGCTCGCGTCGCGAGTGAGCTCGAGGCCGAGTTCGAACTCGTCATTGTGGACCTTCCCGGTCACGGCCGCTCTCCGATGCCCGACCCGGGTTCTCCGGGTTCTGGGTTCATGCAGGCCGCCTCCGCTCTCGGCCAGGCGGGAGGAAAGGCTTCCTACGTCGGCTACTCGCTCGGTGGCCGGTGCTGCCTGCATCTGGCTCTCCAGGAGCAACGCCTCGTCGAACGCCTCGTCATCATCGGGGCGCACCCAGGGATCTTTGACGAGACGTTCCGCAGGGCGCGTGTGGCCGAGGACGATGAGCGAGCCGCTGAGCTCGAACGGGGAGGCGACGCCTTCGTGCCCGAGTTCCTCGATCACTGGCTTGAGGGCCCGCTCTTCGCTCATCTGACCGCGGAGCAGGCCGACCGCCCTTCGCGCCTCGCCAACTCGGCCGCGGGCCTCGCCGCATCGCTTCGAACCGTGGGTACCGGCTCGCAAACGCCACTTTGGGAGCGCCTCGGAGAGCTCGAGATGCCGGTCCTGGTGGTGACCGGAGCGCTCGACGACAAGTTCAGGCCGATCGCGGAGCGGACGGTCGGGGCCATCGGCCCCAACGCCCGGCTCGCCGTCGTCGCCGGGGCAGGCCACGCGGCCTGCTTCGAACGCCCTGGCGTGTTCGTCGAGATCGTGAGCGAGTTCCTCGGCCACGGCGCGTAGCTCTGACCTGCCAGGGTGGCTCATAGGACGATGCCCAGGGCGAGAAGGGCGCCGAATGCCAGCTGAAGCGTCCCGGTACCGGCGAGTGCGGTGATGAGGTCACGACCCTCCGCGCCGCGGAGCACGCGACGAACCGGCGGCAGGGCGGCAACCACCGCAACCAGCGCGATCAGAGCGAGCGGCCTGAAGAAGGCAATTGCGACCACGAGTGCGAACGCACCGGCCACACAGCACGCGTAGAACGCGCGGGTCAGCTTGGCTCCGGTCCGCACTGCCAAGGTGTTCTTGCCGGCTCGGCGGTCGGTGTCGATGTCGCGGAGATTGTTGACAACAAGCAACGCGGTCGCGAGGAGACCGACAGGGATCGCGGCCAGTACGGCGAGGGCGGTGATCCGCTCAAGACTCAGGTAGGCCGTGCCGATCACCGCGACGAGGCCGAAGAACACGAAGACGAAGATCTCCCCGAACCCCGCGTACCCATAAGGCCGGGGCCCGGCCGAGTAGAACCAACCGGACGCGAAGCAGGCGGCACCCACGACGAGCAGCCAAGGCGTCGTCGCGAGGGCGAGTACGAGGCCGGCCACGCCCGCGACGCCGAAGGCACAGAAGGAGGCCACCTTTACCTCCCGCGGAGCGGCGATGCCGGCTGCCACGAGCCTTGAGGGCCCGACTCGCTCGGCGTCTGTCCCGCGTATTCCGTCCGCGTAGTCATTCGCGTAGTTCGTGCCGATCTGGATGCCGAGCGCGACGATGAGCGCGTAGAGGGACCGCCACCAGATCACTGAGCCGTCGGCGGACGCAACCGCTGTGCCCACGACCACAGGCACCACCGCGGCCGGCAGGGTACGCGGCCGAGCACCGGCCACCCAGTCACGAGCAGAGGTCACGTTCGAGGCGCGGCCGCGCTCAGGGGCGCCGTGGGAACCTTGAGAAGTCGGGGCGGCGTTTCTCGACATAGGCGTTGCGGCCCTCCTGGCCCTCTTCGGACATGTAGAAAAGCATCGTGGCGTCGCCGGCAAGCTGCTGGATGCCCGCTAGGCCGTCGTCTGAAGCGTTGAAGCTCGCCTTCAACAAGCGAAGTGCCATCGGCGAGAGCGTGAGCATCTCCCGGCACCACTTCAAGGTCTCGGCCTCTAGGCGGTCGAGTGGCACGACCGCGTTCACTAGCCCCCAGTCGAGGGCCTGGGCGGCGTCGTACTGGCGGCAGAGGAACCAGATCTCCTTGGCGCGTTTGAGGCCGATCGTCCGCGACAACAACCCCGCGCCGTAACCCCCGTCGAAACTCCCGACTCTCGGCCCTGTCTGGCCGAATCGCGCATTTTCGGCCGCGATCGTGAGGTCGCAGACCAGATGGAGAACATGGCCGCCACCGATCGCGTAACCCGCGACCATCGCGACCACAGGCTTTGGGAGCCGGCGGATCTGGATCTGCAGGTCCAGGACGTTGAGCCGGCCGATCCCGTGTCTACCGATCTCGTCGTCGCCGAGATAGCCGTCGTCNNGAGCAGAACGCGTCCGGGCCCTCGCCGGTCAGCACTATCACGCCGACTCCAGGATCGTCGCGGGCCGAATCGAAGGCACGCGAGAGCTCGAAGAGCGTCTGGGGACGAAACGCGTTGCGGACCTCTGGCCGACAGATGGTGAGCTTGGCTATCCCCTCGGTCGTCTCGTAGGTGATGTCATCGAAGTCGCCGTGCCTGGTCCAGTCGGTGGCGGACATGGCTGCAGGTTAACGCTGGCCAGGTCGCCATCCCCGTAGGCTTGGGGCGTGCGACGCCTCGTGGCCCTCGCTATGGCAGGCGGACCTCGCTTCGCCGATGCCCTGAGGCGTTGCTGGGACGACGATGACGCAGTGCTCCCGCTCGACGTGCGCCTGTCAGCGCCCGCGGTCGCGCGGATCGTCGAGGCCATGCACCCCTCGGTAGTCCTCGATGCTGCGGGCGACTCGGCCTCGCTTGCCGGCGGCGAACCTGTCGAGGAGGGCGACGCCCTGGTCGTCGCGACGAGCGGGACGACCGGAGAGCCCAAGGGCGTGGTGCTGAGCCACGCGGCCGTCGAGTCCTCGGCCCTTGCGGCAAGCGCGCGTGTGGGCGCCGACGCGTCCGCGGACCGCTGGCTCGCTTGCCTGCCGCTCTCGCACGTCGGCGGCCTCTCTGTTGTCACAAGGGCGATCGTGACGGGAACTCCCGTGGAGATCCAGCCTCGCTTTGCGGTCGAGGACGCCATCTCCGCGGCGCGCGACCGCGGCGCGACGCTCGTCTCGCTCGTGCCCGCGGCCCTCGCCCGTCTCGGGTCGCAGGGAGCGGCCCTGTTCCGCACCATCGTCGTCGGCGGCCAACAGGCCCCGGCCGACAGGCCCGGGAACGTCGTAGCGACCTACGGCATGACCGAGACAGGCTCCGGCGTCGTCTACGACGGCGTCGGGCTACAGGGCGTGGAGGTGAGCCTCCGCTCCGGCGAGGTCTTCATCCGCTGCCCGATGCTGCTGCGCTGCTACCGGGACGGGACGGACCCGAAGTCAGCCGACGGCTGGTTCGCCACCGGTGACGCCGGCGAGCTCGACTCTGGCGGGCGACTCTCGATCAATGGCCGGTTGGACGATCTCGTCATCTCGGGGGGCGAGAACATCTGGCCATCGCAAGTCGAAGCGGTGCTCAGAGGCCACCCTTCGGTGCTCGAGGTGGCGGTCGGCGGGCGCCCGGACCCGCAGTGGGGCGCCAGGCTCGTGGCCTACGTCGTCGCGGCGCCCGAAGTGCAAGGCGCTGAGCCGGCGACGATCCTCGCCGGCCTACGCGAGCTCGTAAAACAACAGCTGGCCCCCTACGCCGCCCCGCGCGAGCTCATAGTCGTCGAGCGGCTGCCGCGTTCTGCCATCGGCAAGGTCAGCCGCGCCGGGCTGGCGACCCTCGACGGCCCTCGCGCGGTCGCCGGCTGACATCTTGCCCATGTCGAATCTGGCGAAGTCCGTACCGGGCCTCGGGCGCGCTCAGATGCTCGACCCGGCACGTTCGCCCTCGATGACCGCCGAATGGGCACGGCGCGGCGCCATGCAGTCGCCGACACGTCTCACATCGAGCTGAGGCGCCTCTTCGCGCAGCTTGCGATACAGGCGGTCCTCGGTCGCGGGTGGCACTGCGAGCACCACCCAGTCGACCAGTCGCCGCTCGATGGTCCCTGTGGGATGGTGGAGCAGTTGGACCCCTCCCGCTTCGAGGGCTACGGGCACAAGATCGGTCGACTGGGCTATCCGTCTCGCCGCTGCGCGCACGTTGAAGCGATCTAGATCCCCGCTGGGCTCGAGATCGGCTCCGACGACCATGGCCGGCGTGGTGATCTCGACCGCACATCCCCGGGCGGCCAGAAGCTCTCCGACGCTCGTGGCCTGATGGAACCCGAGCTCGTCGATGACCAGCACCGTGCCCGACGGCCGGGCCGAGCCGTCGAGCACATCGATGACATCGGCGAGCCGCGGCGAGCGGGGTGGTGCGTCGCACGCCCACTTCGGTCGGCGGGGCCGCGAGCCGGTGGCGACGATCACGACAGCGGGCCGCTCGCCAAGCACGGCGGCCGGCGTGGCGTCGATCGAGAGCCGGATCTCGACGCCGAGCTCGAGGCATTGGGCCAGCTGGCTGCGCACCAGATCACGAAGCTCGCCACGCCCCGGAGCCGTGGCGGCGAGGCGAAGGCGGCCGCCCACCTCGGAATCCTTCTCGAAGACGATCACCTCGTGACCACCGCGCGCAGCCGCGATCGCCGCCTGAAGCCCAGCGGGGCCGGCGCCGACTACCACCACCCTTTGGGCCGAGCCGGAAGCGGACACCTCTCTCGGTGCCGAGTCCGCCTCCCGTCCCGCTTGTGGGTTCTCGGTGCACCTCAACGAGCAGTTGCGGCGCACGCGTACGACGCAGTCGTGAGTGCAGGACGCACAGATGTGGATCGCCTCGGTGTGACCCGAGAGCGCCTTGTAGGCGAACTGAGGGTCGGCAATCTGGGCACGTACGACCCCGACGAGGTCGCAGTGGCCTGCCCTGAGCGCGCGTTCGGCCTGTGCCGGCTCGCGGTAGCGGCCGGCGGCGACGACCGGAAGCGAAACCGCGCCGCGAAAGGCTGCAGAGATGAGACCGGAGTATCCGGACGGGACATGTTTCAGACGGTCGAACACATGAGACTTGGCCGTCGTGGCACCGACTGCGGTGTTCAGGTAGTCGGCGCAACCCTGCGCCTCCACCATTTGCGCGACGGCGAGCGCGTCGGTGATCGTCGTGCCGCGGTCGATGCGCTCGTCACCGCACAACCTCACGCCGATCGCGAGGTCACGACCGACCGCGTCGCGCACTGCGCTCAAGATCTCGAGCACGAGCCGCGCCCGCCGCTCGAGCGAGCCGCCGTAGGCGTCGGTGCGCAGGTTCGTCATGGGCGAGAGAAAGCCGCACACGATCGAGGACCCCGAGCACTGCACCTCGATGCCGTCGAAGCCTCCGCGCGCGCAGTGTGTCGCCACGGTCGCATAGGCGGTGATGACCTCAGCGATCTCCTGTTCCTCGACCGCCTTGGGCACCTCTCGGGACAACGGGTCCGCGACCGCCGAAGCAGCCCACAGTGCGAGGCGCGAATAGGTCCCGTCCCCATGGGCGCCGTTGTGGTTGACCTGGGCGAATATCGGCGTGCCATGACGGTGGACGCTGTCGGTGATCTTGCGGTATGCCGGGATCACCTCGGGGCTGAAGCCACGGATGACCTTCTCGTGCGCGCAGTCGGTGGGATGGACCGAGTTCTCCTCTGTGATCACGAGGCCCGCGCCGCCGTCGGCCCTGGCCTCGTAGTACGCGGCGTGCTGGTCGGTCGGCAAGCCGTCCTGTGCGAAGTTGGTCAGGTGCGCCGTCAGGACGATCCTGTTCTCGACTCTGACCGGTCCGAGGTTCGCAGGCGAGAACAGCAACGGATAGCGCCGGCTTCTAGTCATCGGGAAGCGACCTCGCCGTGTCGGCCATCGCCAACCCCGAGAGAAAGCGCGACCCGGCGGCCTTCGAGCACCGCCTCGTGGATCGTCCGTGGGGCGACCGCGTCACCTGCACGCGGCTGGCATCCACCCGACGCGCGCCAGAGGCTGTCCTCGGGAAGAAGGAAGCCAGCGTCGACGCAGAGCACCGCTTCGATCACACGGCGCTCGCCGCTGTAGCGGTTCTCCACGGTCACGCTTCGCGGATCGACTCTCACGATCGTGCTGCGTCGCACGATCTCGACTCCGCGTTGTTGCAGGCGGGCGTTCGCCGGACCGATGTCACCCGTGCGAGCCAGTTGCACGCCGACGACATGGTCAGGCGTGACGAGGCTGACCACGGCGCCGTGGGTCGCGAGCAGCTCCGCGACCCCGACACCGATCGGACCGCCGATCGGGTCCCAGACGACGACGGGACTCGGAGGTGGCTCGGCGATCTGCCGCTCCGCGGAGAGGACCTCGGCGGCGGTCGCGACGGAGGCGCCCGTTGCCAGTTCGAAGTTCCGCCGGCCCGGGCGTGAGCCCGTGCAGTGCACGACCGGCCCCTCGTGCCCGTCGACCTCCTCGAGGGTCACCTCGTGGCCGGTCTCGATCCGGACGCCCGAGCGCCGGCACTCGGCCTCCAGCCAGTCCACGAGAGCCGCGAGGCGTTCCCGGCCTGGCGCACGCGCAGCGACCCTCACCATCCCGCCGAGGACCTGGTCCCGCTCGAGGAGAGTGACCTCGTGGCCGGTAGCGGCGGCGACACGGGCGCACTCGAGGCCTGCCGGGCCTGCGCCGACGACGAGGACATGTGACTGCGGCGAGGGCGGAAACTCCACGGGCCCGGACGCGAAGGACGCGTCGAGGTAGGGGTCCGTCGTCTCATGTCCCGAACGCGGCTCACCGATGCAGGAAACGACCGGGTTGCGGGTGTCCCGGACTCGACATGCCTGGTTGCACAGGACACAGGGACGAACACGGTCGGCCGCTCCGGCCACCAGCTTGCTGGCGAGCAACGGATCTGCGATCTGGGCCCGGGTCATCTCGACGAGGTCGGCCTCGCCGTTAGCGACCAGCTCCTCGGCGAGCGCGATGTCGACGATCGAGCCCTGCGCCACGAGGGCGACCCCGGTCGGCAGAGCGGTGCGCACGACCGCAGACGCCTCGCGGTTGAAACCGGGCTCGACATGACAGTCGGGCCGGGTGGCGGCGGTCCAGAACCCCGAGCCGCGCACGGCGCACAGATAATCCAAGCCCAAGGGAGACAAGGCGGTCAACAATCCTGCCGCGGTCTCCGGCACGATCCCTGCCCAGGCGGCGCGCTCGTCACAAGAAAGCCGGAGCCCGACCAGTCCCTCGGCCGAGACGCTAACGACGGCATCGCGCGTTACCTTGACCACGCGTGCCAGGAGCTCGCCCCTGTCGGCTCCGAGCTCGTCGCCGCGGAAGTTCGTGAGCTTCGAGCAGAACTGGCGCAGGAGGCTGTACTGGCCCGCGTTGAGCTCCACCCCGTCACAGCCCGCCTGGACCGCGGCCTGCGCCGCGATGGCAAAGGCGGCGATCACAGCCTCGATCTCCTCCCGCTCCATCGCCTTGGGGACTTCTCGGGTCTCCACGTCCGGCACCGGGGAGGGCCCGAGCAGGACGCGCTGGTGATGCGCGCTCGAGCCCTGGCCCCCCGCGTGGCCGAGAGCGGCGATCACGAGCGCACCCTCCTCGTGGCAGGCATGTGAGATACGCGACCAACCCTCGAAGCCTTGCGATGCGAGCAGCGCCCGCTCGTAAGGCCAGTCCGAGTCGTCGACCGAAGCCTCCTCGACGACGATGAGCCCCGCGCCTCCCGACGCGCGGGAACGGTAATAGGCGACGTGGCGGTCAGAGAACGCCCGGCGGGTTGCGAGGTTGGTCTCGTGCGGGCCGAAGACGACGCGGGTCCTGGCTTGGCGTCGACCCAGCCGGACCGGGTCGATGAGGGAGGTCAAAGCCGCGACTTGCCGACGGCGGCCTCGGCGAGTCGGGCCACAAGTGCCTCGCCCCGCCCACGCGGCGCTCCTTTGGCGCACGCCGCCTTGCCCGCGGGACCGAGCTCCATAGCCCAGACCATAGATTCCCGAGCGTGGAAGCATTCCGATATTGCTCGGGCGGTAGCCAGAGGTGAACCACCTCGTCAGCGAGACAAGCCCTTACCTGCGACAACACGCCGGCGATCCCGTCGACTGGTATCGATGGGGCGACGACGCACTCACGACCGCCAAGGAGCTCGACCGGCCGCTTTTCATATCGATCGGCTATTCCTCGTGCCACTGGTGCCACGTGATGGGTCACGAGTCGTTCTCAGACCCCGCGACGGCCGAGGTGATGAACCGGCATTTCGTGAGCGTGAAGGTCGACCGGGAGGAGCGGCCGGACATCGACGCCGTCTACATGGAGGCCGTACAGGCCGCTACCGGTCGTGGCGGATGGCCCATGAGCGTGTTCGCCACCCCGGAGGGGCTCCCGTTCCTGGCCGGGACGTACTTCCCCGACCGTGCCCGCCATGGGATGCCGTCGTTCCGTCAGGTGCTCGAGGCCGTCATCGATGCCTGGGCCTCGCGCCGTCAAGACGTCGTAGGCCAGGCGCAGGCCCTCACTGGCGCCGTGGCGAGCCGGCTGCGACCACCAGAACCGTCGACCGCCCCCGCCCGGGCGCCGAAGTCCGCTGACGAGCTGTGCGGCGAGGCGGCCGAAAGTCTCTGTTCGATGTTCGACTCTCGTGACGGCGGATTCGGCTCCGCCCCGAAGTTCCCCCAACCCCTGCTGTTGGATCTGCTCTTGCGACATCACCTCCGCAACACCCGGTCCGCGTCCCTCGGCGTCGTCCAGCACACCCTCGAGGCGATGGCATCGGGCGGCATCTACGACCATCTCGGCGGCGGGTTCTCCCGCTACTCGGTCGACTCACACTGGGACCTGCCACACTTCGAGAAGATGCTGTACGACCAGGCGCTCATCGCTCGGGTGTACCTGCACGCATGGCAACTGGACGGTGATCCCCGCTGGCTGCAGGTGCTCACCGAGACGATCACCTACGTGCTGCGGGACCTGCGAGACCCCGGTGGTGGGCTGTACTCGGCACAGGACGCGGACTCAGAAGGTGAGGAGGGCCGCTACTACCTGTGGTCGAGCGAGGAGCTGACAGCGTTGCTCGGACCGGCTCTGGGCGCAGAGGCGGCCGCGTGGTACGGCGTCACCCCGGAGGGCAACTTCGAGGGTCGGACAGTTCTGCACCGCGCCGGGCGCGGCGACCTGCTTCGGCCGGCGCGGATCGAGACCGCCCGCTCCCGGCTGCTGGACGCGCGGGCCGGACGCGTCCGACCGGGTCTCGACGACAAGATCATCACGGAGTGGAACGCGATGATGTGCTCGACCCTTGCCGAGGCCGGGGCCGCCGCCGAAAGGGACGACTGGTCGAAAGCTGCCGTCGAGGTCGCGACTTTCCTGCTCGATCATCTCCGGCGTGCCGACGGGAGGGTGCTGCGCTCGTGGTGTCGGGGGCGCCCCGGCCCGCTCGGCTACGCCGCGGACTACGCGTGGCTCATCGACTGCTGCACTCGCCTCGGCGAGCTCACCGGCGAGGCGGCGTGGACGACCGAGGCGGTGACGATCGCTCGTCAACTGCTCCGTCTCTTCAGCGACGCCGAGCACGGCGGCCTCTACACGACCGCGACCGATGCGGCGCCGCTCGTGGTGCGACCTCGTGAGACGAGAGACGGCGTAACCGCGTCAGCGGCCTCGGTCGCGGCCGTCGCCCTCGCCCGCCTCGGATCGCTGGTCGGCGACGACGAGCTCTCCGCCGCGGCTGAGCGGATCGTCAACTCGGCAGCTGGGGCTGTGGCCGTTGCGCCGTCGGCGTTCGCAGAACTGCTCCTCGCCGCGGATCTGGTCGAACACGGGCCGGTCGAGACTGTCGTCTCGGGCGACCGCCCAGACCTTGTCCGCGCGTACCGACGGCGNNTGAGAGCCCGCTTCTCGCCGAGCGCGCGGACGGTTTTGCATATGTATGCCTCCGCGGCGTATGTCTCGCGCCCGTGGACAACTCCGCCGCCCTCCTGCGAGCTCTCGACTCCGTGGTCGCGTCACCGTGAGACGCCACGTCGTCAGGCTCCCATCGCGTCGAGGTCGCCATCCGGGCGCCGTCCGGGCGAATCGACCGGGTGACGTGCTCCGGTGCCTCCTGCTCGCGCGCGGCCCGGAATGGGTCGTCGTCGACGTCGCCACCGGCGCCCTGGTGCGGAGCCGGGCGTCGGGTTGGCCCGTCGTTGCGACGGACTCGAGCCTCGTGTCCCACCAACACCTCGGCGCGGACCGGGACGGGTCCTACTCCGGTCCGGAGCTGGATGTCGTCGAAATCGAGCTAGCAGACGACGACGAGCCGTCGGACCCGGCGCGTCCCGAGGCCGTGATGGTCCGGCGCGCTCCTGAGCGTGTCGGGATCCCCCGGCGCCGGGCCGTTCGCCGCATCCTCCATGAGCTCCTGCCGGCCGACCCGAAGCGTCCTCTGCTGGGCTCGCTCGGTCCCTCGATCTCCTATGTGGACCTCGACGGCTCTCGCCCTTCGGTCGCGGTCGTCGCTCCCGACCGGGCCCCCGCCTTCGCCAGTGACACGGCGGGCACCTGGTGCCACTTTAGCCTCGGAGGCCGCAAGCACCGTCTGCCGGTAGTCGACGAGCGCCTCATCGAAACCAGAGTCCGCGCCCGGGACGGCGCTCTCACAAGCGAGGCAGTCGCGGCGGCGATCGGCGGTGTGCCGAGATACCTGGTCGTCGCACTTGGCGCGCCGCACCGAGGACAGTCACCCAAACTCGTGCTCGGAGTGTTGCCCCGTCCCTGACTCGCACCCTGGCCCGAGACCGGCTCAGCCACGCGCGGCGGGTTTCAGACCGGGAGGGCGCTAGCCGCGAGCTCCTCGGCCATGGCCCAGCCGAATGCCACAAGACTGTCGCGACGCTGGCCGTCCACCGCAGCGAACAGGTCCGCAAGAGCCTCGCTCTCACCGGGCGGGTCTTGAGGGGCGTAGTCGAGAAGCCCGGCGGCGTCTCCGTCACCTTTGATCACAAAGGTCCTGTCGTCGAGCTGGCCCTCGGCTCCGAACCTCTTGGCGAGGCGACGACCCCAGGCACGCTCCTCACCTGTCGCCCGGTGGTCCGGGCGTGGGACGACGTCCTCGAGGCCTTCGAACGCGCGGAATCCGGACGCATGGGTGAGCCTGGTCCCGACGAGGACGTCTTCGTCGGGAAACGCGAGAACGGCACGGCGGTACAGGTCGCGCATCGCGGCATCGAGAGCCCCGGCGGCCAGAGGCCCACGGGTGAACGCCGCCACGCCGACCAGCAGGCTGGGAGTGCCGCCTATCCTCTCGAGGGTTGCAAGCGCGTAGCCGAGGAGCTCGGACTGTTCGCGAACCTGAGTGACAAGTACCCAGTCCTCGCGCTGCTTGGACAGGAAACCCACTCCCCAACCACCGGATTCCGCCGCGGACAGGTCGGCCATTTCGGCAAGTTCCGCATCAGTGAGTGCCGTACAGTCCTTCGTGGCGACCTCGATCTCCATGGCCATGACAGTCTCATGCTCCCGTACGTCGCTCTCACCTGCCGCCCGGCCC
>PLKG01000016.1 GCA_003140595.1 Acidimicrobiaceae bacterium
GGTTGGTGAAGTTATTGTGCGAGATCGGAAGGAGTGCCACGCGTGCCGTCGGAGCCATCAGCAGAAGAGCAGGTGCTCGCGGGCGCACTGAACCGGCAGCGCGAGCACATTCTTGAGGCCGTCCAGGATATTCGAGCCGACGATCCCCAGGCGGCCGGTTCTTCCTTCGGGCTGGAGCTGCATCGGCTTGGTAAACCACCTTTCGCTCGACGTTGAGCGCTTCTGGTTCCAGGCGGTCATAGCTGGGGACCAGGTCGCAATCGAAGACGTTCTTGGCTCTTCCGACAATGCTTGGAACGTAAGTGACGCTGAGCCCGTCGAGGAAGTGCTTCAGAGGTACAGGGCCAACGCCGAGCGTGCCGATGGGATCATCGCCACTCGCTCGCTTCATGCAGCACCAGCGTGGTGGCCCGATTTCTTCGGCTTCTGGCGGCTCCACAGCCTCCGCGAGATCGTGCTCCACGTCGTGACGGAGACCGCAACCCACGCCGGTCACCTTGATACGGCACGTGAACTGATCGACGGCAAGCTGCATCTTGTCCTCACTGAGTGAGCGAGGCGAACAGATCACCAGGCCAAGCCGTAAGTGACCTTGCCTTTGCGAGCGCCGAATCGGTAGGGATCTCGTGTTTACGCGTAGCCGTCGACCTGGGCGCCTCGCGATCCGATGAGAGATGTTGTTCGGTATCGAAGTTCTGCCGTCGCGAAGGATCCCGACGAGCATCGAACATCGTCGCGCCTTGGGTTAGCTCCCGGGTTCGACGCGCTCCACCGTACGGACGCGATCGATGGACCGATCAAATGACGCAATCCGGTTGACCCCGGTACTCTCAGCACTCGCGACGAGGTACGCCTCAGCGAAGTCGATGCGATCGATCTCGTACACCTCGAGAGCGCGAAGGAGTAATGCCGAGTCGACCGTCTCGACTGAGGCGAGAGCGATGAGTGATCGAAGTGCCACAGCGACTTGTTCACGGGGTATCTCGTAGAACGACTCGAGCACATAGACCGTCTCCGCCACCACGAGATCGGTAACCAGCAGCTCAGTTTCGGTCCGGAGGTACGACGTCGCCCTGGTCGCCATCTCTACTGGATCACCCGTGAGGTGCCGGATGAGGACGTTCGTATCGACGAAGGCGCTCATCGGCGAAACAGTGCTCGAGACTCCCGCGTCTTGCGCAGCACGTCATCCCAAGCCACGTTGCGCTTCGCCGCGGGCACCGAGACGCTTCCCGCGAGCTCGAGGAAGTCCGGCGTCCTCGCAAGGACTGCTCGATCGCCCTCGACACGGAACACCACTTCGTCGCCACTCTCAATGCCGAGAGCCTCGCGAACTGTCTTGGGAAGGGTCACCTGACCCTTCGAGGTGACCTTGGCTGCGGCGTCCACGTCGTCTCCTTACATTGGCTTCGAAGTAAGGATACCACCCAATTGCACTTCCCCGCTCGGCCGGGCTGCCGGAGCCTCGTCCGATCGAAACGGCAGCGCGCGATCGTCGTTCGCGCTCGGCGCTGGTCCAACGAGCTCACAGGAGTGCAGATTCGGCCGATCTGGGCCGCTTATCCAGGCAATGCTCGAGGGTGAGGTCGGAACCGCGATCCGTCGTCCGCCATTCACTGCGAGGACAACCCGCGCAGACCCAGGCAGGCTGCCGAAATAGTTGCGCGACGATGGCTAACGGGTTGAGACGACGGAGTACACTGGCGACTGGGCCTCTGACCTGCAGTTTCGCAATAGCGTCTAACTTTCCCCGTTTCGCTCACCCCTGACCTGCGAAACCGCAGGTAAGCACACCGTTAACGGCGATATGACTACGGATCAGAAGGTTGGNNGGGATTCGAGTTCCTCCGAGCCAGCTGACCAGGGATTATGTGAGTCTAGAGACTCTAATTCGGGTGGCACAGTGCAGGCTAAGCATCTGATTTGGGTGTGGCTATTTCGCGACGAGTCGAAAGTGACCGGAGCGACTGGGTTTTGGGGACGAACATGCCCTACAGAAGTGGGCAAACCCCTGGGATATCGCCAAGATAACCTGATATCCCCGGGTTGGGGAGGGTCGCAGGCGCTTCTAGCGAGCTGAGCGGCGGGACTGACGAGGTCGGATCGGACCCAAGTACTGGTGGTCGTCCTTGGCGAGGGTGTACTCACCGGCCTTTCGCGAAAGGTCCCTCATCTCTTCGAGCGCGGACTCGAGGCGGCGGCGGTTGGCGATCCACTCCTGATAGCGAGCTGCGTCGTCGGCTGAGATCAGCTTCGAGACGGTCTTGCCCGACTCCTTCCACGACAGCTGGAAGTACGGGCCGTGGCGATGCTCGGGATCCTGGCAGCGACAGTTCAGCTTGTGACATGACGTGAAGCGCTCCACGAGGCTCCCCTCGCAGATGAAGCCCACCGACAACACACGGGCCTTCGCCGCCTCGTAGTCGGCCTGGCAACGCTTGAGCCGTCGTTCGAGCTCGGTGTGGGAAAGACGCCGCTCGGCCATCGCCCAGTAGCATACTGGACGCCAATGGTCAGGTCGAGCCGCCCGGCCAGCGGGCTCGAGGCGTTCTGGGACCTGGAGCGCTACTTGGGCACTGCGGCCAAGGCCCGGGTTGGTCTCGACACGATCGAGCGCGAGTCCGAGCGCCGTGGCCGAGAGCTGGTCCGCTTGGCTCTCCAGGCCCATCTCGACGCCCGGGGAGACGGGGACGTAGGCCCGGCCCTGATGATTGATGACCCGAGCGGGCCGGTGCGCCTCGGCTGCCGGCGCCATCACACCCGGCATCTGCTCACCGTCTTCGGAGAGGTGTCGGTCACCCGCCTCGGCTACGGCACTCCGGGCCATCAGAGCATCCACCCCCTCGACGCCGAGCTGGGGCTACCCGGGCGCACCTACAGCTACGAGATCTGCCGACGCTTGGTGAGAGCGGCGGTCGTGGGTCCTTTCGACGAGGCGACGGCACTCATCGCCGAGATGACCGGGGTGGTGGTGCCCAAGCGCAGCGCCGAAACGCTCCTGGTCGAAGCAGCAGTGGACTTCGAGGCCTTCTACGCGGCCCGCACCAAGGGGGAGGCCAAGCCAGTGCCACGAGAGATCCTGGTCGGTGCCATCGACTGCAAGGGCATCCCGATGGTCAAGCCCGGGGGTGCGGACAAGACCGTGCGGCCCAAGAAGGGAGAAAAGCCCAACAAGAAGAAGATGGCGACCGTCGCGGCCGTGTTCAGCCAGGCGCCACGGATACGCACGCCCGAAGAGGTGATCGACAGCCTGTTCGCCACCGGGAAGCGCCCCAGCCGCGGTGCCCGCCCGACGCCGACCCATAAGCGGGTCTGGGCCAGCCTGCTCTCGGGCAAAGACGCCTTCATCGCCGACGTCAGGACCGAGATGGTGCGGCGCGACCCACTGCACCGGCGCACCTGGGTGATGGTCACCGACGGTGAGCGGGCACTCCAGCGCCGGGTCTGCACCACATTCAAGGGCGTGACCCTCGTACTCGACCTCCTGCACGTACTCGAGAAGCTCTGGGCCGTCTCCTACGTCTTCCACCCAGAAGGCAGTGCTGAGGCAGAGGCGTTCGTCCGTGAACGGGCGTTGCGGATCTTGCACGGCCAGGTCGGCCAAGTGGTCAAGGGGCTGCGCCAGATGTCGACCAAGCGACGGTTCACCGGAGCAAAGGCCAAGACGGTCGCAGACGTGACGGGGTACTACCAAAGGAACCGTGAGCGCATGCGTTACGACGTCTACTTGAAGAACGGTTGGCCGATAGCCAGTGGATCAGTCGA
>PLKG01000151.1 GCA_003140595.1 Acidimicrobiaceae bacterium
CGACCGAGTCGGGACGGCCGCTCGGCGAGATGCCGGGGGTCACCGAGACGGAGGTTTCCGTCGTCACCCTGGCAGAGCTGACGCTCGGCGTGCTCATGGCGAACGATTCCGATCGGGCCAAGCGCGTCGCCACGTTGTCGGCGGTCGAGTCGACCTGGGACCCGGTTCCTGTCGATGCAGAAGTGGCAAGGACGTTCGCGCACGTCGTGGCGAGCCTGAGATCTCGCCAGCGACGCGTTCCGATTCTCGACGCACTTATCGCGGCGACTGCCATCGTGGAACAGCTCCCGATTGTGACCCAGGACCGTGACTATGACGCGATCCTGGGTGTCGAGGTGATACGGGTATAGGCGTAACCGTAGGTCAAGGTCCCTGCGTAACTCGTGGAGAGACCGAGGTGTGCGCCGCCAAGGAAAGCAACCTGGTGCCCCCGGGGCAAACCTCGCCTAGGTGGTCGATCCCGATGAGGTCCTCATCCGTTCACCGTCTTCGTGCACGAACTGCGGGACGGACTTGTCAGGTGCATTGACATCCGGCCGGCCGGGGAGGGGACTGCCAGTTGTTCGCCGCGCGGCTTGTCCGGATCACACTGGCGTGATTCAACTTTGTTCATTGATGCTCTTGTTGAGGGTGGCAACATGATTCGCCACTAGGTCTACGAGTTCGCTGAGGAAGGTTGAGACACCGAGCTCAGACAGTTCCGAAGTCGCGGTTCTCACGCAGTCGGGTAGCTTTTCACTGAGATCTCCGATCTGTTGGACGATCCACTCAGCATCCACTCCCGCTTGTTTGGCGAAGGCTTCCCAGTTCGATACGCGCACCCGGGAGAGGCGGGATTCTCCACCGATGCTCATCGCCATCCTGAGCAGCGGCCGATCCGTGTGGATCCTGCTATCCCGAGCGCCGAGCAGCTCTTTACTGTAGGGCAGACCAGTCGTGAGGTCATAGAGGGGAGCGAGCCTGATATCAGGACCTTCCATCAGGAACGAATAGTTCTTGGCGTGTGCATCGGTTCCGCCGACAAGCCAATTGAAAACGAGCGCCTCGACGAAACGCTCGATGGAGTTTGCAACCACCGACGCCGGCATGCGGGATCGGAGCAGCTTGACGATGTCGACGGGACCAGGACCACCCGACCGTTGGTATTTCTTTTCTGGCGGGAGGCTGAGTGCTTGGCAAATGTCTTCCTGGTGGACCCGTTGTAACTCACCGTCGACGAAGAGGCGGTCGTAACGCTCGACCACGATTGCTCGCTCATCCCCGAAAGTCGCGATCTCCGTCCCGGCGACAGCAAGGCCCGCTAGCCGAGCTGCCCGCATCGTCACGTGTTCGGTGATTTCTTGGTCAGAGAAGTGTCCGGAGGCGACCTTTAGGATGTGAGAAGTCGGAATTCGACCGCCAGGGTGCCCCCATTGGTGGGCTTTCCGATAGAGCGCGATCTTCGACTGTGCCCCCGCGAGAGAGAACTGGCCCTGTTCGTCGTTACCCCAGAGCCACGCCGATGGGTCGAGGCGAATAGCGCGCAGTCGGTCCTCGACGTCGGCGTCGGTCAACCAGTCGATTTTGCCCTCAGCGAGTTTGTCGAGCCGCTCGGGCCGCACGAATTGGGCCGCCCCCGCGCAGTCCTCACCGACGTGTGCAAGGAGCGCGAAGGGATTCCGATGAGAGACGCCAAAGGTCTCTCCCCAACGCGCCAGGACGTCGTCGTTGTCGGGGAGGAGACCGACGAGAAAAGGGCGAACACTCCGATCTCGGTACAGGTGCCCAGTCAACGGCATCGCCGTACTGAGGGGAGTCGCCGAAGGATCGTTTCGGTAATTCTCGTCGTAAGTCAGCTCGAGGTTGCCGTTACTTGCTTGGCGTACATGACCGAGCAGTGTGCCGTTCATCAAGACAACGAGCTCTTTCTCGGCCATTATCGAGTTCCGCTTCGGGAGCGGGAGATGATCTCATCGAGCGCAGACCGGGAGAACGCGCCTGCCAACTTGTCGGTCGGGGCGATGGAGAGCTCAAGACTCAGCGCGCCAAGCCATCGGAGAAGCAAATCGAGGGTTGGGTTCTCTGCGCCCGTCTCGATCGCGCTTACCCAACGCCTAGACGTGCCGATCCGATTGGCGAGCTGTTGCTGCGTCATCTTCTGGCGCTCGCGCTCTGACCTGAGCAGCGCCCCAAGTTCAGTCCTTGTTCGAATTCTCATTGAGCCATCCTTGAGCGACATACTTCCTAATCGGAGGTACGAACCATACTTCTACCTTGTTGCTGCGTACTATACTTCCTACTCGCAACCACCCGTCGTGACCGGTCTCAAGGGTCCAGGAGCGGCGGGCAAAGGGCAGCGGCGATGCCGATACACCCGAGACGGGAGCGACGTCACTTCACGCGCAGCCTGAGGGTTGTGCCTCATCGCTTCGACTGTTCGGGGCAAGCTTTCGGATAGCGAGAAGTTGTCCCCCGCGGCGCGTTCGGTTGCCCTTGACAAAACCTGCTGTTCACCACCACCCCTGTCGACTGCAGGCGGGCGACGGGACCGAGCGCGTTGAGCGGGACGTAATGGCCGAGTAAGTTTCGTCCGTGGGCTCTATCTTCCGCAAGCTCCGCGCAGTCCTCCGACAACGACGGGAACGCCGCAACAGAGCACGCGGTCGCTGAGCTGAAGGAAGGATCCTGGAAGCGCCTCGGTTCGGCTTGGCCGCAACTGATGGTCGCCTGCCGGTATCGTCCGGGCGGTGACCGATTCGCCCGTCGTCGCGAGGGCGCTGTCGTTCGGCGCCGTCGCCGACACCTACGACCGCTACCGCCCGCCTCCGCCGGGTGAGGCGGTCGACTGGGTGTTGCCGACGAACGCAGTCGAGGTCCTCGACCTCGGCGCTGGTACTGGCGCTGTCACCCGTCTCCTTCGCGAGCGGGTGCCCGGCAAGGTGGTTGCCGCCGAGCCCGATGCCCGGATGCGCGCGGTCCTCGTCCGACGCGTCCCCGACGTGCTGACCGTCGGGGCCCGTGCCGAAGCGCTTCCGTTCGCCGATGACACCTTCGACGCGGTCGCTGTCTCGTCGGCATGGCACTGGATGGATCGCGCCCTGACTGTGCCCGAGGCTGCCCGCGTCCTACGACACGGCGGTCGCCTGGGCGTGCTGTGGAACGGGCCCGCCCGCGACGTCGAGTGGGTCGCCGAGCTGCTCGGCCCCAGCCGCGAGAGGGTTGGACGCGCCAACGACCACGCCAAGCGTCACTCATTCGAGCTACCATCCGACGCCCAGTTCACGACGCCAGAGACGATCGTGATCACCTGGTCCATGCCGGTGACCCGCGACGAGCTGGTCGGTCTCGCCAGCACCTACAGCGCGGTGATCACGCGTCCAGCCGAGGAGCGGGTGGAGATCCTCCGCCGGGTGGAGCGACTGGCTACCGCTCACGCGGGCTTCGAGAGCGGGACGACAATCCAGCTGCCCATGAGATGCAGGTGCTGGCGGGCTACCCGCAGCTGACAGCCCAGCGCGTCAACTAGTCCGCCGCGGTGACGAGCAAGGACGGAGTGAAACGCTCGCACGTCGATAGGCGGCTCGGTGTGCTGTCGAGTGAACAGCCGGCCATCCTGAAGGGGAGTCTCATGACATTCGGTTAACTCTCGGCCTGAGGGCGCCCCGGACTGTCGGCTTGGAGTAGCGACAGAACGAAGTGCGCGATGCTTCGCCCGCTGCGTTCACAGTGCGAGAGGCGACTCCTCGAAGACGAGGATCAGCGGCGCGATAGGCGAAAGATCAGGCGTCCTCAGCGCGGCCTCCGGTTTACGTAGCGAGTGCCCTTCCGGCCATGGAACATCACCCTGGTAGTAAGACATCGCGGAGTGCCTTACCTCCCCGTCGCACAAATCACGACGGGAAGCCTCGAGCGCGGCGAGTCTGGGTTGCGCCGGTCGCCCGGTGTCGCGCAATGACATGGTGCCTCCTTCCGGCTCGAGGACGCCGAAGATGTGGCAGCGTTCGATGCAGCGATGGCCGAGGATGGCGCCAACATTCCGTGGGAGCAGGTCAAGGCCGATCTCGGCTGGACGTGAGCGCCTATCGCATCGAAGTCCGCCCAGCGGCAATGCGGGCCCTGCGCAATCTGGATCCCGATATCCGCCCCCGCATACAGGGAGCGATCGCGCTCCTAGCACACGACCCACGACCGCCGTCAGCCCGGGCATTGCGAGGCCGCCCCGGCTTTCGAGCGCGGGTGGGCGACTACCGCATCATCTACACCATCGAGGACGCGGCCCTCGTGGTGGTCGTGGTTGCGCTCGGTCACCGCACGGGGGTCTACGAACGGTGAGAGAGCTGTCGCGCGCCTGCGATTCGTTTCTAGATTCGTCTTGACCGCTCCCGCGCGTCACCGCGTTTGGAGTCCGCGAGGCGCGTCAGCAGTCATCTCGGCGTGTATTCGAGTATCTTTCACGGCATGGTTATCCACAATGTATCTATTGCGAATTCATCGCGCGAACGCCACCATTCGTGGTGGCTCGCCGACGTGTGCATAACACTCTGACCAGCCATAATACATCGCTGTAGTTCGCCTCCATTCGCCTTAAAAGCGCTTACAACGAGCAGGTCGGCGGTTCAAGTCCGTCAGCGCCCACTGGGAGATTTTCACGTTTTACCT
>PLKG01000119.1 GCA_003140595.1 Acidimicrobiaceae bacterium
TTCATGCGACAGCCTCTGACCTGCTGTAAGACGTAGCTGTAGTTCGCCAAAATACGCCCCGGGGCCGTTTACAACGAGCAGGTCGGCGGTTCAAGTCCGTCAGCGCCCAGTCGTTGTCAGAAAACAGAGCGTCGTCGATCAGCTATATCACATGTGACCGTCAGGGCATTCTCCCTAGATGAGGGCATAAAGTTGATCGATCCGCACACTGACCTCGTGGTTCGAGAGTCGTCCCATCATCTCCACCCGAAAGTCCTGGTAGAGGTGTTGTTTGCGGTCCTTGCGGCCCCAACCAGAGCAACTCGTCCGCCGGCGTTGACCCTGCCTTGGCGATGGACATGCCGGCCTTGATGGCCCGGTGTGCTCGCTATCGAATACTGGTCTCTCGCCGCGACGGTTCTTGGGTTCAGGATCGGCTGGGGTTGTCGTCAGCTCCGATAGGCGTCCCGGCGATGGTCGACATCGAGTACGTAGACGAGCTCATCGGACTGCTCGATGCGATAGCGCACCCGGTATTCACCGCGTCGGGCTCTCCATTGGCCTTCGAAAGGCTTGCGGTGTTCACCCACGGTGCACGTCCCGGTGCCAGTCGAAGATCCTCGACGCCGAACCTCTACAGCGAACCGTCACCTATTTCAAAGTCGGAAAATCGTCATGCGTCGGTGGGAAAGTTGTCCCTGTTCAGCGTGCTCTTTGTGTCTAGCGTGACTTGTTCAACGCCCCCCTCGCGCCGACTCCTGTTCAGCAAGCTCCTGCTCAGCATGTCTCGCGATCGTGCACCCCCCGCTCGGCGTGTTGTGACGATTCCTCTTACCGGATCGGGCCTCCGCGCACGCCCACAACTCGTCAGAGTCCCGGTACAATCGACGAGATCTTTATCTTCTTCCCGAGCCGCGTCAGGTACACGTCACAGTGAGCGAGAGGATGTGCCAAGCCGCCAGGACAATTCCTCTCACATACTGAGTCAAGGTCATAGCACGCCCCAGTGTAATTGCAACAACCCTCTAGCTTCAGGGTGCAAACGAGCGTGGAACAGATGATCTGCTCGGCCAGTGAGCTTATCTTGTCCTTCGCGATGTCGGCGCTGAATGCGCTTTCCTCACCGAGATTCAACAGCGATGCAGCAGTATAGGCAGCTCCCATTGTCGTCAATGCGAGGTCATTCTCGGACCCACCGCCGATAGCTGCCGAGAGCATGCCTTTCAGCAGTGGGAGAGCTAGCTTGATCGTCGTGATTGAGGCTGCCTCTCCCGCGGCCGCGAGGGGCGTAAGAACTCCGATCATGAGCGACAATGCAGCACTACACACCTCCTCGCAACTCGCCACCTCGGCATGTAGCGCGTCCCTCTCCGGCTCTGGGGAGGAGCTGGACTCGATCTTCGCCGCTACACTACTCGGCAGCACGGGACGGACTGGGACGTCTATCGTGACGACCTGGCCGGTCGAGTTCACCGCGACTATGGACGCGATGTTGCCCTCGGAGTTGAGGATCGCTGCTGATGCGCTGCCCGCAGCGTTCGTCAGGGTATACATGAGAAGTGCGTCGGGGTGCGCCGACGACTTGCTGGTGAAGATTGTGTTGGTGCCTATGAACGACAACGTCCCGTTCTGCTCGAGCCCAAGAGCTGTCGGTTCACCGCTCTGCGAGAACCCCTTCGTGAGCAGGTAGGAGTGGATGCTCACGTAAGCCGGAAGCTTGTTCGCGTAGTTGACGCAGAGGTCGTTTGCCGTGCACTTCTGTTTGCAAGGACGACAGTTCAGCTTCTTTGGCCGTGACCCCGCTCCTGGCGCGTCGCAGATCATGCATGTGCCACACGTCGGGCACTGGGTTCCCTTTTGACCGGCGGACAGCCGCTTCACCGAGAGATCAACAGCTCGTCCCAGGCGTGACGCTACCGAGGCGAAAACGGCCGCGCTCAAGCCGACTGTCAGCGTCTCTCGACGGCTGAACGCCGCTTGGAAGGGGGACGTAAACGGTGACAGGACATGGTCCGACACGCGATCGCCTCGTTCATTCAGCGCCGATCGGGATCTGCTGGCCGACCACGGGGCACCTCGGTCGTAGGCGGAATGACTAGCGAGGTTCTGGATGGCTGTTGGCCCGACGACGAGCGCCTCGACCAGGGCACCGGCCGCGCTCAGCACCACAGCCGATGGAGTGGCGAGAACGCCGTAGCGAATCATCAGCGCGTCGTCAACGTCGACCAGCGAGCGATCTGCGGGGAATCCGGCGAGCAGATCACGACTGAAATCCGCGGGTCCGCGGGTGACGACGAAGAGCCTGTCGGCCATGAGAGACCACAGACCTTGCAAACCAGGCAGCAGGGAGCGGCATGGACCGCATGCCGGGTCGATGAACACGAGTACGTTGCGCGTGTCACCTGCGAGCGTCTCCTGGAGGGTTGTCACGCGGCCGTCGAGCAGCACGACTGGTACGGATACCGGATCGGGCCGTGGTCCGCCGCTCGCGGCAAACCCGACCCTATCTTCTTTGGATGCTCCGTCGTCGATGGGTTCAGTACCTCGCCCCTGAAGGAACCGGTTATGCAGGAGCGCCGCGACCAAGGAGGAGACGGCGACTGCGACGGCGGCATCAAGCCAGGCATTCTGGCTGACCTCGGCGAGACCGTCCACGAGCAAGGAGATACTGGACTGGTCGGACGGCACGACGATGAGCGTCGAGACCGAGATGAGGACAACGTTCCGGACGATCATGTTCCAGCCGATCTTCGAGGAGTGGAGCCGTCCAAAGCAGTTGCAGGCGCCCGCACGTCCTCGACTGATACTCCGGACAACCAGCGCAGAGAACAACAGGAGAAGCAGAAACGAAACGGCCGCGGCCGCTCGCGAAGTGGCCGGGAAGAGCAATGCGCCGGCGATGGTCAACTCGAATGCAGCAAGCGCGCTGACTGCCGGCCTGAGCCGAGGACTCAGCTCGAAAGTCTCGATCAACAGATCCGTGCTGCGTGCGTTTAGGAGTTTTCCGATCGCTGCCGCGCCGTACACGACCGCCAGGCTGAGTCGAAGAAACACCTCAAATGTCGCCACTTGCGCCCCCCAAGGTCGATCTGAGCGAGTTTTACACGCGCTGCCCGTGCTCCCGACGGGCGCGCCGCGCGCTCGGTGATGTTGCCTCATCAACCTCGGTCAAATAGAAACCGCGCTGTGCCGGCTCATCTGGAGGAGATCACGGGGTTCTCCGAACGGTCATCGTATACCTGGGTCCTCGATGCCGATAGACCTTCGGGACGTCTCGCCCTTTTTCGAGTGAGTGAACCGCTGGGCGGCGCCTTCGCCGGTGGTGCCGGGGAAGGTGGGGGGTCAGGTGCAGGTTGGGTGGTGCCGACGCGATGCCCGGCAGCTTCGCATTCACGGTCGTGCCAACCCCAGATGGGAACCGTCGGTCGCGGCCCAGACGGGTGGATTCTCGAGGGCCTGACTCAGAGTCGATGTGCGCGAAGTACTTCTTGTCCCGTCGCGAGGGGAACTCATCGACTAGGTGGAGTGTGGATCCCATCAGCAAGCGTTTCCCCGGGGTTTCTCTACCAGGACGAAGAGGTGCACGGCCCCTTCTGGTGCCTCGACGCCGCAGGCGGGTGGCTCAACTGCCGATCGCACTACAGTGGCTGACGGTAGTTATCCACGTGTAGGCCTGCGGAACGCGTGGAAACGCGGCAGTAAGCTTCTGCGACGCGAAGTCTGCAAGGGGGGAAGAGTCATGTGCTTCAGGGTTGTTGCCGCGCTTGTCGTGGCTACAGCTGTGATCGGTGCGCCGACAGGCGTTGCTGTGGCGACGAGTAGACCGAGCAGCACTGCTGGCTTCGCGGCTATGACGTCAAGGACCCCAGCCGGAGGCTCTGTGAAGATGTTCGTGACACCCGGCAATGGCGCAGCCGCAACGATCCTCATCACCGGGGCGATCGGTGATTACGGCAAGACACTCACGATCGACAAGAACGGCAAGACCGATTCGAACGGGAACTACGTCAAGATGACCCTGCAGAAAGGCACGATCGAACTCAACTCGTCGACACTCAACGCGAAGGCGAACAGCTCACGGCCGACCTTATACAAGGCGACTTGCTCGGCGCAGCTCTCTGTAACCGGTCCGGTGACGCCATTCAACGGTACCGGTCTCTACAAGGGAATCACCGGGACGCTGAACATCACCGAAACCTACGCCTTTATCGCTCCTCTCTCCACGAGCGGGGAGAATAAGGGCCAGTGCAACCTGAGCGCCCAGCCGATCAGCGAGTACTCGTCGATCACAGGCTCGGGTACCGTCTCTTTCTAGTAGATCAGCGGCAACTTCTCACGACAACCCCGGTGCTCCGGTACGGGTTCCGTTGCGACTTCACGAGTTCGGTGCTCCCAGACTCGACGACTTTGAGGTTGCCGGTCGTGACGGCACTGCCCTAGTCCTCACACTGCGAGCATCATCCGCGCTTCCTCCGCTCCTGTCCCACCGCCGAGAAGGAACCAACATTCGAGCCAACAAACCCGTCCCAGAGCGTCGCACTCAGTCGTACGTTGTTGCGGAAGTCCCCGTGGAAGGCCGCCCGGACTGGCCAAGGCGCGACGTTGTGGGACGGTCTGACACGAGCTGCGACAGCGTTGAGCTACCTACGGATTAGAAGGTTGTGAATGCGGTCCAGTTTGAACATCGCATCGACGTGCTCCGAACCGTCCCTAGCCGCTGCTCGGGCCCAGTCGATGCTGTTCGTGCGTGCACGACCAGAGCCCACGATCGGCCGCCACTGCAATTCTGTCTGGCTTCGACGACTCGATGATCCGCCACCTGTCGCGCCCAAACGGCGTGAACCACAAGAACGAGTCGGGTAGATCCACGCCGAGGTCATCATCGCCCGCTGTAGAGATTGAGCTCGCGCCTCCATCCCGTCTCCATCCCGTCACCGCCATAGGGCGCCGGAGTCCGTCAATGTCTGTGACGTGCACTTAT
>PLKG01000084.1 GCA_003140595.1 Acidimicrobiaceae bacterium
ATAGGCGCCGAAGCAGTGTCGCAGCGCCTGTCTCTCGAGGAGGTCGTCGAGTGGTCGAGGCGCATAGTCTGCGACTGGGTAGCGCAGTCCAATGTCTCGCCGATCCCGGCAGTCAGAGAAGAGGGCTTTCGTTTCCACGACGCGGCTGGCAAGGATTCTTTCGAGTTCAACAACCAGCTGATGTGCCCGAACATCGGCCACGGCGATCCTCATGCCCTCCGAGCAATCAGCCGCCAGGCCGAACAGCCCGCCTACTCGAACTCTGCTGCGACGACCACCGGGCCAGGCCCTGCTCTTCCACAGGCTCGCCTCGTTCTTCTCGGCGGCATCGAGAAGGGGCTCTGCACCCTAGCCGAGGCGAACGAGGAGCCGCGGCGATTGCGAAGATACTGCTTGTCCACGATCTTGCCGGGCGCGACCCGGTTGCCTGTCCCATTTCCCTAAGGAGACTCCGTTGACGACAAGCGAAGCTGCGCCAGGTCTACCCCTTGTACCGCACTGGATCAGTGGCAAGGCCTACGGAGGCAGCAGTGGCCGCGTCGGCGAGGTATACGACCCCTCGACGGGCAAGCTCACGAAGCACGTCGCGTTCGCGTCCCCTCTCGAGGTCGACCAAGCGGTCGCGGCGGCATCGGACGCATTCTTGACCTGGCGTCGCTCGTCACTCTCCCAGCGTTCGAAGCTGCTGTTCGCCTTCAGACAGATCACCAGCGAACGAGTCGCGGAGCTGGCCGAGATCGTCACCTCCGAGCACGGAAAAGTGCTCGACGACGCGTTGGGCGAGGTGAACCGAGGCCTCGAAGTCATCGAATTCGCGTGCGGCATCCCGCAACTGTTGAAGGGCAGCTACTCCGAGAACGCCTCCACGAACGTGGACGTCTACTCGATTCGCCAGCCGTTAGGTCCCGTGGCGATCATCAGCCCATTCAATTTCCCGGCGATGGTTCCAGTCTGGTTCTTCCCGATCGCCATCGCTTGCGGCAACACCGTCGTGTTGAAGCCGAGCGAGAAGGACCCCTCAGCCGCGATCTGGTGGGCAGAGAGGTGGGCAGAGGCCGGGCTGCCACCCGGCGTCTTCAATGTCGTCCAAGGTGACAAGGTGGCAGTCGACCGTCTGCTCGAGCACCCGGACATAAGTGCGGTCTCGTTCGTCGGATCGACGCCGATCGCGCGCTACGTCTATGAGAGCAGCACCCGGCACGCCAAGCGCGTGCAGGCACTCGGCGGCGCCAAGAACCACATGGTCGTGCTTCCCGATGCTGACCTTGACACCGCTGCGGACGCGGCCGTGAATGCCGGTTTCGGGTCGGCCGGCGAGCGCTGCATGGCCGTCTCTGTGCTCGTCGCGGTCGAGCCGATCGCCGACGCGCTCATCCTCAAGATCCGCGAGAGGATGGCGCGCGTAAGAGTCGGTGACGGGAGGCGCGGAGTCGACATGGGCCCACTTGTAACCAAGCGCCACCTAGAGAAAGTGGCATCGTACTTGGATACGGGCGTGGAGGAGGGGGCGGAGCTGGTCGTTGACGGTCGGAAGATCGTCCCCGACGGCGATCCTGGAGGGTTCTGGCTTGGCCCAAGCCTGTTCGACAAGGTGACACCGGACATGTCGCTTTACAACCACGAGATCTTCGGTCCGGTGCTCTCGGTCGTGCGAGTGGCGAGCTATAAGGCCGCGCTCGGTCTCATCAATTCCAATCCCTACGGGAACGGCACAGCCATCTTCACCAACGACGGGGGTGCCGCGCGTCGCTTCCAGAACGAGGTGGAGGTTGGCATGGTCGGCATCAACGTGCCCATCCCCGTACCGGTTTCCTATTACTCATTCGGCGGCTGGAAAGGATCGTTGTTTGGCGACAGCCACGCGCACGGGACCGAAGGCGTCCATTTCTTCACGCGGGGCAAGGTGGTGACGAGCCGGTGGCTGGATCCGAGCCATGGCGGAATCAACCTCGGTTTCCCGCAGAACACCTGAGCCAGCACGTTTCAGCCGGCCGGCACCCGGCGGCTCGCTGACTACGCTTTCGGCTCGCGAGAGTGTGCCCGGAGCCACTTGAGAGGGGGAGGAAGCCATGCCGAACGTTGTGCGCGCAGCCTTGATCCAGGCTCGGTGGGTCGGTGACAAGGACGCGATGACCAAGAACGCGGTCCGTTCGGTTCAACAGGCGGCCGCTGAAGGAGCGAAAGTCGTCTGCCTACAGGAACTGTTCAACGGTCCGTACTTCTGCCAGGTGCAAGATGGCGCGTGGTACGACTGGGCTGAGCACCAGACGCGCCCACGACAAGGCAGTTCATGGACGTGGCGCGCGAGAACGCCATTGTGCTCGTCGTCCCCGTGTATGAGGTTGAGAGTTCTGGCGTCTTCTACAGCACGGCCGCAGACCGGACAACCCGACGGTCGACTTCGTACCCGACGACATAGTCGACCGGTTCTGCCTGCTCGGGCCCGTCGAGAACCACATCCAGCGGCTTGCCGAGCTGTCGGATATCGGGGTCGGCCAGTTCATCTCATGCATGACAGGGCCACCGCGACCTTCGATGCGTACCGCGACAACGTGATCCCTACAGCAGCGAACTTCTAGCCGCTGGCCGCGCCCCGGCTGCCCCGTTCGGCCAAGCCCGCCTTGTTGTGCACGACTTCGGAGACACGGACGACTACGGGCTGACGTGCGCGGTCGCGGACGCCGCCCGTGCCGTGGATGGTCACGGGCCGGAGTTAGTGGCCGTCGGGCGGGCGCCAACACCCGTCACGACGCACGGAACTGTAACGGCCGTAGTCGACTCAGCTCCCGTCGCCGCTCCGCATCCAGTCGGCGCCGAGCTGCGAGTCAGGCCGAACAGATGACGCGGTCAGGTGGCCGCGTCAGGCGTCGGCCGAGGGCCTTCCATGACCGACCGTGCCCCGTGCGCGATGCGAACGACGCTCCAGGTCACAGCGACCCGTTTCAGGTAACGCAGCTTGTCGAAGTCGAGTGGCTGCGGAGGCTCGTGCACACAAGGCCGCCCTGAGTTTTCACCGACCGCAACAGCAGCGCTCAAGAACGGGCTGAGTGAGGACTCCGATGGATGCCTCGTCATACACTGGCTCGTGCAGGTCGACCAGCCCACCCGTCTCGGGACTTCCCAACCGAGACCGAGGCGTGGCTGGAGAATGGGCAACGGGATTGCTTCGGCCTTGTGGGTCCTAGTCGCCATACTCGCGCTCGTAGTCGTCATGCGCCTTGTGGCCTGGGATGACTACGAGGTGTTCGCGATCCTAAACTGCCTTACCGCTTTCGTGTACCTGCCCGCGTGGGCCGTGGTCGTCGTGGCAGGCCTGGGTCGTCGGTTCTTCCTGGTCGCAGCCGCGCTCGTAGTCGTCGTCGCCCAACTCACATTCCTGCTGCCGGAACTGGCTGCGGCACACCCGGTGCCTGCCTGGGTAGCTCGAGCGCCGACTATCCGGATTCTCGACGCGAATGTCTACAACGAGAACCGATCGATGTCCGGCTATGCCAGCCAGATTTTAACGGTGCGTCCGCAACTCCTGACCATGGAAGAGGCAAACCCGAACGACGTTTCGCAACTCAGAAGAGCTGGCGTCCTCACCAGCCTTCCGTACCAATTCGAAGTTGACCGGTATGATCCTTTCGCGTTCTTCGTAGCCTCGCGCTTCCCGCTCGGAGACACAAGGGTCGTGTACCTATATGGTCGTCCGCTAATTGTCCAGACGACACTGGAACTGCCTTGGGGGCGACAATCACTATGGGTCGTCCATACGATTGCCCCTCTTCCGGTGTCCTTCTCGCAATGGCAGGGACAGCTTGTCCTCATCAGGCGTCTGCTTCGCGTCCGCAAGCCGAAGGGGCTACTGGTCGTCGGCGACTTCAACGCCACGTGGGGTAGCCGAGGCTTTCGCGCCATCCTCGACGCCGGTGTAACAGACGGTGCCGCCGCCCGCGGCAGCGCCTTCGATATGACCTGGTCGCAAATGGTGCCGTTGCTTCCCCCGCTGGTGCGGATCGATCACGTGCTCACCGGACCGAGCCTTGCGGTCACTCACATCAGAACCGGAGAAGGCCCAGGGAGTGACCATCGAGATCTCATAGCGACAGTGGCGTTCCACCGCTCGACGCCGGACAGCACTGCGCGCTGATGGCGTCGGGCGTCGCGCTGAATGGTGTCGCTCGACATGAGGGCCCGTTCCGCTTTTCCGCCATGACCGGAGGCTTGCCGCCGTTGGTCGGTTGGGCAGAGTTGTTCTTTGACACCTAGCCCCGGGCTAGGTGACCTCGTCGATCCAACCGAGGTAGGCGGGCAGGCCCCGGTCCACCGACAGTAGAAGGATCTCTGGAGTCTCGTACTTGTGCACAGAGACGATGGCCTTCTCGAGCTCGGGGTACAACTCCTGGCGAGTCTTGAGCAACAAGAGCACCTCGCTCTCTTCGGCCACCTCACCCTTCCAGGTGTAGAGGCTGTTGATCGCCAGCAGCTGGACGCAGGCGGCCAACTTTTCGCTCAGGACCTTGTCGGCGATCCGTCGGGCGTCCCCCGGTGACTTCGCTGTGGTCAAGACAACCGCATAAGAAGTCATCTCAAGCACCTCGTTGGTATGCCTTCATGCCATGGTAGATGTATTCAGAATTGTCGTGTTTACCATCAGTGTCGGCGCCAGGGATCGGTCTCGTGATGACCTGCTCGACCCATTCCTGGGATCTGACACAACCGCAGTCGCCGCCATCATAGGAGGCCGATGGTTCCTTGGAGGCGACATCGGTCCTGGTTGCGTCGAGAGGACTCGGCGGCGGCTCGTGTAGCGGGCGGCTGGGCGTACGAACGACGAGGCCGGAGCATGACCGGGAGAGGTACAGATCGCGGATGCGCAGAGGCCTCGTGTCGGTGAGGGAACGCCGATCTCGTCAGACGTCGTAGCCTGCGTGCTTGTAGGGCAACTGTCTGCCAACTGACGAAATGGGTGACCAGCTTTGGGACCGGGGAGACTTCACGCACTCATCGACGGCGTCTTCGCTATCGCCCTGACCCTGCTCGTCTTGGACTTGCCAAAGCCAATGCATTCGACGCAGCTCGTGCGCGATCTGTTGCACCAGTGGCCCTCGTACCTCGCCTACCTCGTGTCGTTCGCGACACTAGGCATCCTCTGGATCGAGAATCACGGAATGATGAGCGCGGTGCGCTCCATCGATAGACGGTTCCTGGAGCGAACGCTGGCCTTCCTGCTGTTCATCTCCGTCATCCCGTGGCCGACCGCGCTTGCCGCGAACTACGCCGACCACGGTTTCCCCGAGGCGCGCGCGGCGGCGATTCTGTACGCGGCGACGATGCTCATGATGGGCCTGTCGTTCGCCTGGGGATGGCGTTATCTCTCGGCGCATCCGGAGCTGGTCGCCGAGCCTGCCCGCTCCGCGTTCCCAGCTGGGACGCGTCGGGCACTCCTCGGCGGTCTCGTCTACCTCGTGGCCATCGCCGTGGCGTTCCTCAGCCCCATCGCCTCCTTTGCCATCGACGCCATCGTGGCCGCCTACTTCGCAGCCTCCAGGAGCGAGGTCCCAGGGCTGATTGTCCGATCAGCGCCTGCGGAAGGTTCCGGCTAACTCCGCGGACCGCAAGCGACTACATCTCGGCTGCGTGCAACCGAAGGATGCAGCAGGAGAGTCTGCAATACGGCATTTCAACGCCTGTCGAGGTTCTTGCTACCCGAAGAACGCGGAAACCCGGTGATCGAGATCGACTCGAGTCGGCCAGGGGACGTCGCGTGGACCGAAGGCAACCATGTCGAGTTCCTGGCGGAGCGTGCCACGTATTTCGCTCGCCTGGCCGCAGTCATCTCGAGTCTCGTGCCCGATGAGGAAGTGCGCCTTACCGTCGGGCGAGGAGACAGTGACGAATGCGGAGCAGATGACGAGCCGGCGATCGCGACACTCGTGCTGTGCCGACGTAGTCCTGACGTCCGCGGCCTGCCTCGACATTCCCACAGCGGTCGGCTCGCTAAGAATGCCAATGGAGTCGCGAGGAAGGCGAGAAGTTGTCACGAGATCGCATTCCCGCGGCTTGCGGGGAGTCGGGGACAAGGACTTGCTCTCTCGTTTGTCGCAGCGATGAAGATCGGCGGCGCGACCCGGCTGGGTAACTTCCGTCGGGTCGGCCTAGTTAGGTGTGCTCCCTGGATCTAGCCCTGGGTCAGGCGAGGTCGAAATGTGACGGCTGTCTGCGCGGAGGGCGCCCAAGAAGGCGTGTGCCCATGCCTGGACGTCGTGGCGCCTCACGACACGGCGCATGCGGCGCATGCGTGCTGTTCCTTCGTTGGGGTCGAGGTCGACAGCGTGGCGGATGGCCTGTTTTAGGCCATCTAGATCATGGGGATTGACCAGGATGGCATCTCGTAGCTCTTGGGAGGCACCAGCGAACTCGCTGAGCACGAGCGCCCCGGTGTTATCAACCCGGCACGCCACATATTCCTTGGCTACAAGGTTCATGCCGTCTCGTAGTGGTGTGACGAGCATGATATCGGCGGCGAGGTACAAGGCCACCAGTTCGTCGACCTCGACGCTTTGGTACAGGTAGTGGATCGCAGGTCGACCGACTGTCGAGTATGCCCCGTTGATTTCGCCGACAAGCTGTTCGAGGTGTTCGCGCTCGCGACGGTAGTGCGGATCATCCTCACGGCTCGGTATGCCGATCTGGACCAACACCGCCTGCGGCCCAGTCAGCAAACCATCGGCGAACAACTCGCCGATGGCTATGAGCCGCCGGTCGATGCCCTTGGTGTAATCGAGCCGGTCGACGCCCAACATAACGACATCCGGGCTGCCGAGTTCCTCTCTGATCTGACGGGCTCGTCTCTGCACAGCGGGGTCGGAAGCCCGCTTGATCAGTCCTATCGTGTCGACTGATATCGGGAACGCCCCGACCCGGACCTGGCGCCCGTCGTAGTTCAGCACGCTGTCGGTACCCGATGCGCCCACGACTCGTCGAGCGACCCGCGAGAAGTTCGCCGCCGCCCCCTGCACTTGGAACCCCACCAGATCGGCGCCCAAGAGCCCTTCGAGTATCGATCTCCGCCATGGCAGCTGCATGAACAGCTCCTGTGGTGGGAAGGGGATGTGCAAGAAGAAGCCGATGCGCAGATCTGGCCGCAGGGCCCTGAGCATCTTCGGAACCAACTGCAACTGGTAGTCGTGCACCCAGACATTCGCTCCCGGCGCGGCGGCTCCGGCGACAGCACGCGCATAGCGGTCATTGACCGACATGTACGCGTACCACCACTCCCGGTGGAACGTCGGGGTCCGAACGGCGTCGTGATACAGCGGCCAAAGGGTGGCGTTGGAGAACCCGAGGTAGAACTGCTCGAACTCGGCATCGTCGAGAGGTACAGCGCGCAACTCGATTCCCTCGTGTTCAGCCGGAACGGCCATCTCAACACCACCGCCCGGCCAACCGATCCACATACCGGCGCCGCCTGTCAGCACCGGCGTCAGCGCCGAGACAAGTCCACCTGGACTCAAGTCCCAATG
Source organism: Acidimicrobiaceae bacterium (assembly GCA_003140595.1). Taxonomy (GTDB): domain Bacteria; phylum Actinomycetota; class Acidimicrobiia; order Acidimicrobiales; family Bog-793; genus Fen-455. The sequence continues at coordinate 7,509 of PLKG01000084.1, forward strand.
CATCTCGCCGTTGTGTTCCACCCGCCGGACTGGCAACCGGTTAGCCACAACGACCAACTGGGCTCCCTCCGGCCCAGTGCTCGTTTCATCGCGACCACTCACCACAGAACCCTACCCGTACGAAACGGGCACGGCTTTGCGAACTCGACCGCTGACGCTTGTCCCCGAGCCGTTGGCCGTAGCTGCGGTGTTGCGTGCCAAGCTTGCTGCCGGGATCCCTGTGTCAGAGCCACGATCGGCAGAGTCCCTGGCTGCCCTCTGGCTGCCAGTCGATCTGTGTCGATCGTCTTGGCTGCCAACGGAGGGCCATGTGAAGCATCCGCCAGGTAGGCAGCCACTCTGCCTGTATCTGTTCAGCGCGCTCGGAGGACCTCGAATCCCCAACCTTCTGATCCGTAGCTAGCCCAGTATCGTCGCTACTTGTGTCAGACCATCCCGCGTCGTTGCATTCTGGCCTGTCAAGACAGCCGTCCAGCGAGTCGTCCGCTACGGCGTGCAACAGCGTGCGACGCTCCGGGACGAATTTGTTGGTTCGAATGTCGGCCCTTTTTCCGACAGGGACAAGCCAGAAGAGGTATGGATGGTTGTCGTGAGTTCGTCAAACCCAGGCTTGTACTACCGTCTTCAGATGTCGAAGCGCCTCTCTCCGGGGCGTTCCTCCCTACGAACCGATGCGAGCTTGTAAATGCGGCGTGCCGTGCCGCCAAAGACGGCATCGGTTTCTTTTCCTACGAGCGGCGTTATGAGATCGCGGGCTAGACCGAGCACCTGGTCATAGCTCGCCACGGCTGTGCAAACCGGCCAGTCGGAACCGAAGAGCAGACGGTTCGGGCCGAACAGCTCGACGACCCGTTCCACGTAGGGACGAACAGCGGTCGGATCCCAATGCTTGCCTGCCTGGGAGACGAGCCCCGAGATCTTGCAGAAGACCGAGTCGCTGCGGGCGAGCTGGCCAATCAAGCTGTTCCAGGGCTCCCAGGCCGAGGCAGCTATCTCCGGCTTGGCCATGTGATCGACGACGAGAGTCGCACCCTCGAGGTGCTCGGCCAGATCTACTGCGGCGGGGAGTTCACGGGTGGACACGAGAAGATCGAAGGCCCCTCCGCTCGCACTCACGGCGCGGACACCGCGTCGCACCTCGTGTCGTCGGAGCCAGTCAGGGTCCGGCTCGTTGGGGACGAGATGGCGGACGCCGACGAGCTTGTCTCCCCCGGGGAGCTCAGATAAGCGCGCCAGGGTCTCCCCAACTCCCGGGTCGGTCAGATCGACCCAGCCGACAACTCCGGCGATGAACTCGCTTGCGCTGGCAAGCGCCAGGAATTCCTCTGTCTCCGCGGGATCGTTCAGAACCTGCACGAGCACCGTGGCCGACACGCCGAGTGGCGTGGCGACCTGCTCGAGTTGACTCAGACCGAACGGTCGGTTGAGCGACGGAAGAGCAAGGAGCCACTCGTGGGGACGCTTGGCGGGGTCCCAGATGTGGTGATGGGAGTCGACGACACCGCCGTTTCCAGGCGAGACATCAGTACTGTGGCCGGAGATCACTGGTCTTCACGCGCCGCGGGCTGCGAAGCTGTGCGGTGAGACGCGCCTGGCGGCAACGCCGGTGAGAGCCCTGCCTCGGCGAGCTCTTCGAACAGCTCCTCGGGAACCGTGAACCGGAAGTGGGCAGCGTTCTCGTGAGCTTCTTGCGCGCTGGCAGCACCGACGACAGCCGCCGTCACGGCCGGATGTGCGAGGACGAACTGCAATGCCGCCGCGGCCAGGGGAACGCCGTAGCGATCGCAAACAGAACGGATGCGGTTCACGTGCTCGACGACCGGACTGGGTGCAGGGAGATAGTCCAGGTGTGCCCCGGCGAGCGGATCGGCGAGGATGCCGCTGCGGTAGACCCCGGCCGCCAGCACCGACACCCCCCGCTTCTCGCACGCGGGGAAGAGCCGGTCTGCCGCCGAAGCGTCGAGGAGCGAATAGCAGCCGGCGATCAAGACGCAGTCGAGCTCTGTCCGTTCGACGAGCCAGGTGAGCACGTCAGCATGGTTCATTGCGATGCCGATTGCGCCGACCACGCCCTCGTTGCGGAGCTCTTCGAGCGCCGGGTAGGACTCGGTGAGCGCCAGCTCGGCGTACGTGTCCGGATCGTGGATCAACGCGACATCAACGCGGTCGCGGCCTAGGCGCTCGAGGCTCGCCGCCAGGGATCTTCGCACACCGTCTTTCGTGTAGTCGTCCACGAGCCTTCGACTGGGTACTCCGTAGAAGAGGTCCCCACCCTGGACCCCGTCGTCGGCGTCGACGAGCAAATGGCCGACCTTTGTCGAGACCACCGCATCGCCGACCGCTTCATCGGCCAGGAAGGCGCCGAGACGCTCTTCCGACAGTCCGACCCCGTACTGGGGGGCGGTGTCAAAGGCGCGAACCCCCTCGTTCCAGGAGGTCTCGAGAACCGCTTCGGCCCGCCTCTCGTCGACGGGGGCGTACATTCCGGCCAAGGGCGCGCAGCCCAGCATCAACCGTGTCACAGAGACGTCGCTACAGCCGAGACGGACCCGCTCGATGCCACCAGGCGCTGTGGGGATGTCGGTCAACTTCTCGTCCGTAGCCGGCGGATCGGACTCGAAGGCCTGCAGTTCGCCCGGAGGGAAAGCGGAGCTAGATCCGAAGGAGATACCAGGCCCGATCCGATGACCGAGGTGCCCCTGCCAACCGGCCGACTAGCCATCTTTCACAGGCCCTGGGCGCTGGGCGCGCCGGCCTTGCGCTCAAGCCAGGACCCCAAGATGTGTTCCCGCATCACCTTGGCTGCACCGTCCGGGTCGCGTCCGGCCAGTCGCTCGTATATGGCGACGTGACCTCGATGGCTCATCATCATGTGGCCGGCGCTTACGCCAGTGCCGCGGTAGCGGACGTTCATGCGCGCCCGAGGGTGGATCGAGCGGATGATCGATCGCCCGAGACGGTTGCCTGAGCCTCGAAGGATCAGGTCGTGGTACGCGCCTTCAGCCTGCTGGTACTGCTCCGGCTGGTCCAGGAGCTTCTCGAGGTCCGTTAGGGCGTCGCGCAGTTCGCTCAGCTGTGCATCGGTCATAATCTCTGCCGCTCGGCGTGCCATCTGGCACTCGAGCCCGACACGCACGTCGACCACGTCGTCAAGGATCTCGAAGGTGTCGGCGTAGCGCATCGCGGCGTCGAGTACCAGCGGGTCGAGCAGGTCCCACTGCTCGGTCGGCCCAACTGTCGTACCTTGGCCCTGCTTGACTCGCACGAGCCCTTTCGCCTCGAGCAGCTTCAAGGCCTCCCGAATGACGGTACGGCTGACGCCGAAGACCTCACACAGCGTGGACTCGGTCGGGAGCGACGACTCAGGAAGGAGCTCGCCGCCCACGATCTTGTCGACCATGGTCAATAGCACGGCGGTCGCGAGGCGAGCGGGTCTGCGCGGAACAGCCCCTGCCAGGATGCTTTCGAAGCTCTTCATGGGAGGTTGTTCCGCCAGGGTCACCTCTGGCTCACCTCCTGTTGGTGGCAGTGACAGCCAGCCGTGAATTTGATCATACGTAGTATGTTAATCCAACCGATCGAGCGGGGGTGACGGGGTTCCTCCGCGGCGGAGAGCGAGAGCCGACGGAAGCCCCGAGTAGCTCGGAGACACGGATGCCCAAGCTCGCGACGCCAACGCGCAGTGGGCCGAAATCAATAGTTGAGCTGGACCTTCATCTCGCGGAGGCTAGACCGCCCACCGCGAGGCGCGGACCACTGGGAGCAGCTGGTTCGTCACCGCACGGGCTGAGGCGCCCTGGCCAAAGAGGCGTGCTTGCACGCTCCTAATAGGTATGACATCATAAGCCAGTCGTCATAGGAGTGATGTCAATGGCACGGGTGCGCATTACTCACGTCGAGAGCTTCAAGGTGTTCGCACCGGGCGCCCGGCCTAATTTCGCGTGGCGTGAGGGACTTCGAGGCGGCCCCGCAGACGGACTCGTCGCCGTGCTGCGCCTTCACACCGATGAGGGCATCGCCGGCGTCGCCGTCGCGCAGAACCGCGCCAGCGCCGTCGTCCTCGAGGACTTGGTCGGGCGTCTGCTTCGCGAAGAGCTTGTCGGGACCGATCCGCTCGAGCGTGAGCGGATATGGCACCGGATGTGGGAACTCGACAGGACAGAGGAGTTTCCGATCTGGCTGATCGGTCTTGTGGACAGCGCGTTGTGGGACCTCGCCGGGCGCCTCTACGGCGCACCGACCTGGGAGTTGCTAGGCGGCTTTCGACGCGATATCCCCGCTTATGCCTCGACGTCGACCTTTGCCTCCCTCGGCGAGTACCTCGAGGTGGTGACGCAGTGCATAGAGCTCGGCTACCCGGCGATCAAGCTCCACGCCTGGGGCGACGCCCGGCGCGACGCCGCCCTGTGCACAGCGGTCCGCGAGCATGTCGGCGCGGGCTTCCCGCTCATGTACGACGGCTCGGCCGCCTTCGATCTCGCGGATGCCGTCTACGTCGGAGACGCACTCTCTGAGGCCCACTACCTCTGGTACGAGGAGCCGATGCGCGAATTCAACGTCACGGCCTACAAGTGGCTTGTTGATCGCGTGCGCGTCCCCCTGAACGTTGCCGAGACCTCTGACGGCGTCCACATGAACACCGCCGATTTCATCGCGAGCGGATGCGCCACGTTCGTCCGTACGAGCACCGAGCTGCGCGGCGGGTTTACCGGGGCGATGCGGATCGCCCATCTAGCCGACGCTTTCCGGCTCCGCGCGGAACCCCATGGGAACACCGTTTACGCGAGGCACCTCTGCATGGCGATCCCGAATTGCTCGTACTACGAGTCTCTCGTCACCACCAACCCGGTCCATCGCGAGTTCGGGGTCGACGAGAACGGCATGGTCAAAGCACCGACGGCTCCGGGAGTTGGCCTTCCCGTGGGCCCCGAGTACCCCAAAGAACTCGAGAGCTACGTCGTGGATCTGGCCGGGGATCCGCTCTCGTGTGACACCAGTATCCGGCACAGCGCAGCGTCATAGGTCCCTCAAACACAAGGCAAGCCACCTACCACAAGAGAGGAAGGCAAACACAAAGACCTCACTCGGTACGGGGAAGATCCCGTCACACACTCACCAGCCGCGGGATTTGAATGGCAGTGGCCATTCTTACCGCCGCCAGCATCGGCTGTGCTTCCGTCGCCATCGGAGCAGCAGCTGCGGCGCCTAGCACCGATTACCCGCCCCAGCTCGCCGAATACGTGGCCGAGCCGTGACGAAGGGAGCAGTTGCAGTTTGAACCGAAAGCAAGCATCACAAGACGGAAGGAGTTGAGCCTACAACCATGAAGTCATTTTTCAATCTCAAATCCTGGCGAGGTCGCTCGCTACGGAGCCGCGTCGCGTTCGCCGCGGTTGTGGTCACGGGCCTGGCACTCGCAGCGCCTGGGGCTTCGACAGCAACAACGATGTCTTCGAAGAAGCCGCTAATTGTCTGGATCGACACGTCGCGCATTCCCTACGAGCAGGCGTACATGAAGGCCAATCCTGGTGCCAACATCAAGTGGGTTATCTACAACGGCAACGAGAACGGCACCGGCGTGCTGCAGTCGAAGTTCGCGCTGTGGAACCGCATCGGCTGGCCATCGGTCGCGCCGGACGTGATGTTCGACTCGCAGAACTACGACGCGGTCCAGCTCGGTACAGCGCCGTACAACGACCTGCTCAGCCTGTCAAAGTACGTCCCGGCGAGCGTTCTCAAGGGCTATGCGGGCCACAGCATGAGCGCCTGCACAACCCCCTCGGGCAAGATCGTCTGCCTGCGCAATGACACGGCCGCGGACGTGCTCTGGGTCAACCAGGGTTTGTACACGAAGTTCTTTGGCAAAGCGCCAGTTCCGACGACCTGGTCAGGGATCGTCGCAGACGGACAAATGCTCAAGAAGGGCCACCCCGGCTACACGGTCGGGGACATCGGCGACGAGTTCGATGACGACTTCATCTACTGGGGCAACGGGTGTCCGCTCGACCAGGTCGTAGGCGCGAACACGGTCGAGATCGACCCGACCAACCTCGCCTGCACGAAGATCAATAACCTGCTCGACAACTCAGGGCTCGAGGGCAACGCCATCTCCACCACCTACGTCTTTGCAGCCGGAGGCTTCCCCGCCGCCAAGGTCGTCATGATGGTCGGGCCGCTGTGGTACGGAACCGCCGTGTTCGAGAACGGCAAGAAGGCGCCGGACGGCGTGCCGAACGGTACGATGGCTGCCTATCCGCCGCCGCTGTCAGTCCTCGGCAAGCCGATCACCGGCGCCCTCGGCGGCGGTTTGTGGCTCGTGTCGAGCCACTCCAGCCAGCCGGCTGCTGCGGCCGCGCTCGCCGAGTTCATGTCGACAAGCCCGAAGGTTCAAGCCGTTGGTGTCGACGCGGGCCTGCCCGACTACACGCCGGACCAGGCCGCCTATGTCGGCTCGTTCGGCTCCGTCTTCGCCAACCCGGTCGTCTCTGGGAAAGCATGGGAAACCGCCGCGGCCGAGGTCTGGAACGGTTGGGGCCCCACTCCGTGGAGCACCGACGCAGCCTGGGCCTCGACGGTGGTGCCGGGCGTGACCGCCACCCCGCCGAGCACACTTGGAAAGCAGATGAACTCGTTCGCCTTGGCTCTGGCGAACGACGCCAGGCTGGCCGGCTGGACCGTCAAGAGCACCAGCAAGTGCATCAACTCCTTCGGCGGCTCGGGCTGCTAGTAGGAATTCGCGAAGCGCAACATGACTGACCCTCTGGTCACGGTTGCCCCCGGCGAGCACGCAAGCGCTCGTCGGGGGCGGCGCTCCCGATGGCGCCGAGAGCGCCCACCGGCCGGCGGCTCACGTACCGCGGGCTACTTCTTCGTCGCCCTCTACGTAGCGATGCTCTTGTGTCTCGGCGTCGCTCCCACGGTCTATGCGATTTCACTCGCGCTCAGGACCTCTCACGGCCTTGGTGTCGGGAACTTCGTCGACAGCTATCACCTGCCTGAGTTCATGCCCGCTTTCAAACACGTGCTGTTGTTCGAAGCCATCTGGCTGGTCAGTCAATCGGTGCTCGTCGTGTCGCTGGCGCTTATGGTCCACAACCTGTCGCGGCGAGTCAGCGCGACCTTTCGTTTCATCTTCTATCTCCCGGGAGCTATGGCGGGAGCGGCAAGCGTGGTCATCTGGTTGTTCATGTTCACCCCAACCACAAGTCCTTTTGCCTTCATCGAGCACGCGCTTCATTACACACTTCTGGCAAACACGGTCACGCCAGCCAATCTCCCCGTGCTCTTCGCGATCATGGCGTTCTGGACAGGCGCTGGGGGATGGATCGTCGTCATGCACGGCGCGCTGAACAACGTTCCCACCGAGCTGATCGAGGCTGCCGAGATAGATGGTTCGAACGTGTTTCAGACCGCCCTGCGAATCAAGCTCCCGCTCATTCGGAAGTGGGTCGTTTACATGCTCGTGCTCTCGTTCGCGTCCGGCACGCAGCTGTTCGTGGAGCCGCAGATTCTTGGCATCGCGACCGGGGGCGAAGTCCCCCCGCAGTGGTCTCCCAATCAGCTTGCCTACTACCTCGCCTTCCAGCTCGACCGCTTCAACGAAGCCGCGGCGATCTCGGTCGACCTTCTCGTGTTCGGCTTGCTCGTCGCAGTGCTGATCGTCTGGCGCGGCAAACTCTTTGAGGTCCAGTGATGCTCGCGCGACACTACGCCTACCGCATCATCGCAATCCTCATCTTGCTCGTGTTCGCCGCATTCTTTTTCGGGCCAATCATCTGGCTGCTCCTGGCGCCGACCAAGACCGATAGCCAGATCATCAATCAGACACCGCTCGCGTTCGGCAGCTTCGGAACATTTGGCCACACGTTCCACCAACTCATCAGCTACGAGGGCGACCTCGTCTTGACCTGGCTCAAGAACTCCGCCATCTACTCTTTTGGCGGTACCGCGCTCGCAGTACTGGCTGCAATTCCGGCCGGATACGGCCTGGCGCTGACGCACTTCGTCGGGCGCCGCGCGCTGCTCGCGATCACGCTCGTCGTGATGATCGTGCCGGCGACCGCGCTCGTCCTGCCGCTGTTTCTCGAGGCCAATACCGTGCACTTGGTCGGCACGGTCTGGTCGCTCATCTTGCCGTTCGGGTTCTTCCCGTTTGGTGTCTATCTCGCTTACATCTACTTCTCAACGACTATTCCGAAGGATCTGATCGGGGCGGCGCGGATTGACGGCGCCGGCGAATGGGGCGTGTTCCGGCGTATTGCCTTGCCGCTCGCGACGCCGATCGTGGCGCTTGTCGCCTTCTTTTCGTTCGTCGCGAACTGGAACAACTACTACCTTCCGTTTGTGATGACCTATGACAACTCGCAGTACCCGCTGCAGGTGGGCCTACCGATCCTGCTGGGCAGCTCGCCGTCGATAAACCCGGTCGCGGCGACTGGCGGACAAGCGGTCATCTATCGGCCCGAGATGGCGATGGCGACGATCATCGCAATCGCACCCGTACTGCTCGTGTTCCTGTTCGCGCAGCGGACCCTTGTGGCCGGCATGCTCGCTGGATCGACAAAGGAATAGGTGGCGGAGGCGACAGTTGGCTCGACCGGACCAATTTCTTCCTGCGCTACGTGATGTTCTAAAGCGATCGCCAGTACCCGCTCCCGGTCAGCCTGCAGTACCTCCTGGGAAGTACAGCCGCGTTCAACCCGTCGCTCGGTGGCGGCGTGAACCCGGTGCTCCGGCCGGAGCTGGCGACGGCCACCTTCGTGCCGATCGCGCCGGTCTTCATCGTTTTCCTCTTTGCCCACGTGCGTTGGTCACCGGCATGCTTGTTGGTAGTACGAAGGGTAACGCAACGCAGTTTCGGCTCCGGCATGCCTACCAATAGGAGGTTGTTTCGTGCGAGTCGTCTTCATCGGAGCCGGCAGTGTCGTGTTCACGAGGAATCTCACGCGGGACATCCTCACCTTCCCGGAGCTTCGAGACGCCGAGATCGTGCTCATGGACATCGACGCCGACCGACTCTCGCGTGCCGAGAAGCTCGTGAGCCGCATGGCCGAGACGGCCGGGTCCTCTGTGCGGGTCATCGCCATGACCGATCGCCGCCAGGCCCTCAAAGATGCCGACTACGTGGTCGTCACGATCCAGGTGGGCGGCAACGCCCAGTGGGAGGCCGACATAGCTATCCCGGAGCGCCACGGGGTGGGCCAGTGCGTTGGCGACACCATCGGTCCCGGCGGGATCTTCCGCGGCCTTAGGCATCTGGCGGTCTTCGACGGGCTCATAGAGGACATCGCCGAGCTGTGCCCGAGGGCGCTTATCTTGCAGTACTCGAACCCGATGGCCATCTTGACCTGGCGCACGGCGCTTTCGAGACTGCGGGTAGTGGGCCTTTGCCACTCCGTCCAGGGCACGGCGCGGCTACTCGCCGGGTACTGCGAGGTCCCCTACGAGGAGCTCAGCTACTGGGTGGCGGGGATCAACCACCAGGCCTGGTTCCTCACCCTCGAGCACGATGGCCAGGACCTCTACCCCCGCCTGCGCTCACACCTCGACAACCCCGAGACGCTCGCCTTGGAGCCGGTGAGATTCGAGCTTATGCGCCGCTTCGGCTACTTCGTGACCGAGTCGAGCGGGCATGCCTCCGAGTACCTGCCCTACTTCCGCAAGCGGCCCGACCTTCTCGCCTCCCTCGTCGAGACCTTCGAGTCGGCCGGGTCCGACTACTCGGCGTGGCTCGGCTATGGCCAGACGGGCGGCTGCGTCGCCGGCATGCGACGCGGCGAGCCGGCCTACGAACAGGAGGTTGCCCGCCAGATCGCCGGCACCGAGCCGGTCGAGATGCGGCGTTCGGACGAGTACGGCGGCCGAATCATCCACTCCGCGGAAACCGGTACGCCCCTTCGCATCAACGCCAACGTGCCCAACGCGGACCTCGTCACCAACCTGCCCACCGGGGCGTGCGTCGAGGTCCCCTGTCTCGTGGACAACGCCGGCGTCCACCCTTGTGTCGTGGGGGCCCTCCCCCCACAGCTCGCCTCGTTGAACCGGAGCAATATCGCCGTGCAGGAGCTTGTCGTCAAGGGCCACCTCGAGCGGGACCGGGAGGCCATCTACCAGGCCATGGCCCTCGATCCGCTCACCGCTGCCGTCTGTTCCCTGGACGAGATATGGAAGTTGACCGACGACATGTTCACGGCGAACGAGCACTGGTTGACCCAGTTCTCTTAGGCGGCGCCGAATGTCAGTGAGAGTGTTCGAGACCACCTTCGGTCCATGGATAAAGGGGCCATTCGCAATCGGAGGGAAAGGCAGAGAAGGATTAGTAGCCTCGAAAAGGCCTGGCGAGAAAGAAGCGCCGGTTGAACTAGGACGTAATGGCGAGGCAGTGCTCGGCGGGCTCGGAGCGGGAGCACCCAAAGCTCCATTTCAACGGCGATACCTAGAGAGGTAGCAGAATGGTCGATGGCACCCGAGTGACACTTGAGTACGCCGCGGGCCACGAGCGCTTGCGCTTGGAGGCTTGGGGAGAGGACTCGATAAGAGTGCGTGCCAGTCAAGCCCAGATCGCGGAGGAGCTCCCAGGCGCGCTTGCCGCGACTTGCCCGGCTCCATCAGCCGACGCGACCGGTGATCGGAATACCCTCGTCAACGGAAAGCTGAGGGCTCAGATCTCCTCCGACGGGTTGGTCAGCTTCTGGCGTTCCGACGACGGCCGGGAACTACTGTCCGAGCAGAAGGCGCACTTTTGGTGGCCAGGTCCCAGGCTGCATCTCGCGAACGGCAATGGGCACTACCGCATAGAGCAACGCTTCAAAGCGTACGACGGAGAAAAGCTTTACGGTCTTGGTCAACATCTCCACGGTGAGTTCAATCAAAAGGGACTCGTTATGGACCTCGTCCAGCGAAATGCAGAGGTTTCGATTCCCTTCATGGTCTCGAACAGGGGCTACGGGTTCCTTTGGAATTCCCCCGCTGTGGGGCGGGTTGAGCTCGCCAACAATGGGACTCGTTGGGTGTCCGATAGCGCGCGCCAAATAGACTACTGGGTGACCGCCGGCGACAAGCCGGCGGATCTCCTCTCGCACTACGCGGATGCCACCGGGCACGCTCCCGACCTACCTTCTTGGGCAAGCGGCTTCTGGCAGAGCAAGCTCCGCTACCGGACCCAGGAGGAGCTCCTAGGCGTCGCCCGGGAGTACCACCGCAGAGGAGTCCCTTTGGCAGTGATCGTGAGTGACTTCTTCCATTGGGAGCATCTGGGTGACTGGAGTTTCGATCCCAGCGAGTGGCCCGACCCGGTTGCAATGGTGAGCGAACTCAAGTCTATGGGCACCGAGCTAATGGTGTCAGTCTGGCCATGTGCCAGCCCGCTTTCGGTCAACTATCAGCCGATGTTGGAAAGTGGCTTCTTGATCGCAAGCGAGCAGAGTCCACCAGTGCACTCGACCTGGCCGGAACGAGGCATGAACGCCTGGATCGGAATTTCCTTCTACGACTCCACCAATCCCGCCGCCCGCGATTACATCTGGGAGCAGGTGCAGAAGAACTATCACAACGCGGGTATCCGAGTCTTCTGGCTAGATGCCTGCGAACCTGAGATGAAACCTGGCTACCCCGCAGGCCTGAGGTTCGCAGCGGGGCCTGGGCTTGAGGTTGCAAACCTTTATCCACGAGAGCACGCGCGCGGCTTCTACGAAGGCATGCTTCGCTGCGGCGAGGAAGAGGTACTCCTGCTATGCCGGTCCGGGTGGGCAGGCAGCCAACGTTATGGCGCGGCGATCTGGTCGGGCGACACTCCGTCGACCTTCGAGTCACTCCGAGTGCAGGTACGCGCGGGACTCAATATGGCCATGAGTGGCATTCCGTGGTGGACGGCGGACATCGGTGGATTCTTCAAGGGCGATCCAGACGACCCGGAATACAGGGAGCTTCTGGTCCGCTGGTTCGAGTACGGGGCTTTCTGCCCGCTGTTCCGCCTTCATGGGGATCGCCTTCCCAACGCTGCGATGGGCACGGACATGACAGGTGGTCCGAACGAGATCTGGTCGTTCGGTGAGGAAGCTTGCTCGATCCTCACGAGCTATATCTTCCTCCGCGAGCGGCTAAGGCCTTACTTGCATGCTCAGGCAAGGGAGGCAAGCCGGACTGGCATACCCGTCATGCGGCCATTGCTCCTCGAGTTCCCACAGGACAAGAGGTGCTGGGATGTGGACGACGAGTTCATGTTCGGCCCAGACCTGCTGGTAGCTCCGGTGCTCGAGCAGCATGCGAGCGGGCGGTCGTTGTACCTGCCTGCTGGGACGGAATGGACAGATGCCTGGACAGGAGCGCGCGAGCCCGGCGGCGCGGTGGTGACCGCAAGTGCTCCGCTGGAGCGAATCCCTCTGTTCCTCCGAGGCGGGGCTCAGCTCGATATCGCTCTGTTTGTCAACGGTAATTGAGGAACGCGCACTGGCGGCCACGAGAGCTGCGCGGTGACGGCCAGGAAGGTCGCGCACTGACGGCCAGCGGTTCTGCCGTTCAGTTCAGAAGGTTGGGACTCGAGTTCCTCGCCAAGTTGGCCGAGAGTTTGCACGGAGCGTCATTCGTGCTACTGCGACACCGAGCGAGAGTGCCCAAGTCGCCGTCGTCGAACCACTTAGCGTCGCCTACGACCGGCTGAAAGAGTATTGATATGACGTCTGATGACCAAATGGGTGACCAGGGCAGGTCGACCTGCAGGCTCTGGCATGAAACGTAAGTCACCTACGCGACCGCGCAAGTCGGGCTACCTGTTCATCGCTCCGTATGTCGTGCTGCTCGTGGCCATCGGAATTTATCCGGCGGGCTACGTGGTCCATCTGGCGCTGACGTCGCTGACGGGCCACTTCACTTGGCTTGGCAACTTCATCGACTCCACCCACAACTCCGAGTTCGTGCCGGCATTCGAGAACATCATCAAATTCTTGGGGATCTGGCTCACCGCGCTCGTCGTCTTCGTCGTCAGCCTGTCGCTGATGCTGCATTCATTGAATGAGCGCGTTGGCGCTGCTTTTCGCTTCGTGCTTTACCTTCCGGCAGCGCTTGCCGGCTCGGCAAGCGTGATGCTCTGGCTGTTCATGCTGCAACCGGGCAAGAGTCCGTGGGGCTTCGTGTTGAGCTGGCTCGGCTACCACACGCTCGGCGACTCGCTCGCGCCAGCCCACCTCCCGGTGATCTTCGCACTGATCGCGTTCTGGAGCGGTGCCGGGAGCTGGATCGTCGTCATGCACGGAGCTCTCGCGACAATTCCCGAAGAGGTACTCGAGAGCGCGAGGCTCGACGGCGCAGGAGCATGGCGCACCGCGGTCAACATCAAGCTGCCTTTGATCAAGAAATGGATCGCCTACATGGTGATCGGCGCGTTCGCCGCCGGGTCGCAGCTGTTCGCCGAACCGCAGCTGATTAGTGAGGCTACGGGCGGGATCGCGAATCAGGCCTGGTCGCCTAACCAGCTCGCTATCTTTCTTGCGTTCCATTACGACTACTTCAACTACGCGGCTGCGATCTCTGTCGACTTGCTCGTGGTCGCCGTGATCTGCGCGGCCGTCGTCCTGTTGCGCACCGGCTTGTTCGACGTTGGCCACTGATGCGCTCTCATGCGAATTCGGCCGCGCGACCGGCTTCGACGGGCCAGGTTGTTATGTACGTCCTACTCACACTCTTTGCGGCGTTCTTTGTTGTGCCAATCATCTGGCTCGTCTTCGAGGCGATCGGCGTCCACCTAGGACTGATCGCCGGCAACCTAGGAATTTGGCTGTTCAACTCGGTGCTCTACTCTGCGGCGGGGGCTGCGATCGCCATCACAGCATGCATTCCCGCCGGTTACGCCATTGCGACGCACGAGTTTCCTGGTCGACGTGCGCTCTTGATCCTCACGATGCTCGTAATGCTGATCCCGACCAGCGCGCTCGTGTTGCCGCTCTTCCTCGAGGCAAACGAGGTGCATCAGCTGACGAGCCCGCTCGCGGTCATCGTGCCTTACGGCCTGTTCCCGTTCGGCGTCTACCTGTCCTACCTGTACTTCCACACCGAGCGCTTCAGTGTCCTGTTTCAGACGGCCCGCTCGGACGGTTGCAACGAATGGCAGGTGTTTCGACACATTGCCGTTCCTCTTTCAAAGCCAGTCGCAGCGCTGATCGTGTTTCTCAACATTGTCGCGAGCTGGACAAACTTCTTCCTGCCGTGGGTCATGTACTGGTCGACCAATACAACCGACCGCTACCCTTTGCCGCTTGGCATCGCCCTTCAGCTGTTCAGCGGCGAGACGTCCGGGGAGTACCTCGGTGTGGTCCAGCTGCACACGAGCTGGCCACCGAGCGCGATCGCGTTCTTGCTCTTGGCGACGATCGCCCCCGTTGTCGTCGTCTTCATCCTCGCGCGACGGTGGATCGGGTCTGGTCACTTCCAGGGCGTGTTCCGCTAAACCTCACGGCGGTGGCTCCCGTCAGCTGCATGGTCATTGACGAAGAAGCGAACTACTGAGCATCGGAGGTGTACCAGCGAAAGGTCAGTCTCAACATCGACAGGCCAGGTAGACGTGCACATTTTGTGGGCGGTTCGCTGCAAGGAAGCCAAGCTGGCAAAGCCAGTATTCGGTGTCACCGAGATCGGCCGTCCATGTTCTCTGCGCGAAATATGGCAGCTAACCGATGACATCTTCGCGGCCAACGAGCGCTGGTTGACGCAGTTCTCTTAGGCGGCCGGTCAAGCGTGTGTGCATGTGGGTGAACCAGTGCGAGGTCGGACGACAGGTCGACCAGTTCTCCTGGGGCCTCTGTCGGCAGCGGCGCTTCCCCGGTGCTACAGGCTGCGGCGCATCCAGACAGACTCCTCAACCGCGAATCCGTGTCTGGAGTAGAAGGCGCGCACGCGGGCGTTGTGCGTTTCGGTTTCAAGGAAGACAGCCGATGCCCCCGAAACCCGCGCACCTTCGAGTGCCGTCTCAAGCAGGATGCCACCGAGACCTTGCGACTGTTCGGCGATGAAGATCTCGTCGACGAGGCACTCCCGGCCGCCAGATTCGAGTGAATAGCCCCATGTGACAATCGCGTAGCCGACGAGCGCGGACTTGAGCTCAACTACCCAGATCTGGCCGAATGTGTCCCCGGCTAGCAAGGGCTGAAGGGCGCTGACGACACGATTCTCGTCGTAGCAGTGATGATCGACCGCGTAGAAGGCCTCGACCAGTGGTATCAGCGCATCGAGGTCTTCGGACGTGGCTCTGCGGAGCACCGGACGAGGCTACTTGGTGTGCGCACCAAGGTGCCTGCCTATGGGCCATGGGGACGCAGACGGCGGCCCTCGAGAAGCTGAGTGAGTGAGACCTCTTTCGTCCACGGCTCCCCACCCCTCCGGCTCCCAACCCAACGCGGTCACCGTGCTCCAGGCGCGCCTTATACGCGGCTCAAACCGAGAATATTCTCGCTCGTTACTGCCAGCGCGTAACGGACCATAGGGCCTTGAGCTTGGCACCCGCCTGCTTGTTGGAGCCGTGCCTCCAGCTAACCGGCCGGAGGTGGGACGGGAGATGGGAACCGTCGACTGGATGCAGTTGGTCTGTCGTGAGCGTCCTGGAGAGCGTGTCGCTGACGCCGAAGCGTCGGACGGCGAACATCGTGCTGCTTGAAAGGAGGTTCTGATCGGCACGTCGCGCAATGGGTCGGTTCCGCGAAAGGGGATCTATTTACCCTCGAACTCGATGCAAAGCGCGGCGAACGCGCCACCGATTCTCGCGGCACGGGCCGAGAACCATCTGTGCCAACTGCGCGCCGTCGCACCTAGGACGTCTGCGCGCCGGTGCCGGCCGGACACGCCGGGGGTCGTCGCCCACTTCCTCAGGGACACAGTGGCATCTGCGGCGTCTCGGCCATTTCGCTGGCTCGTCGCCCGGTCAGGCCAATCCGAAACATTTGCCGAATCTCCACGACTATCTCGCCTGCCGTCGACCGCCATCACAGTCGATGGCGGTCGACTCAGCAGAGGATCAGGGTCGATTACTGCGGAGGCGTGAGGGTCCCGTCGGTGATTTCCTTAATCAACTTCTCGCCCTCGGCCTTGATCCGGGCGGGAAGGCGGTAACCCGAGTTGAAATCTATTG
>PLKG01000051.1:0-171 GCA_003140595.1 Acidimicrobiaceae bacterium
CGCGCCGTGCCGCTCGACCGCCGCCGTGCCGTCTCGCCTTCGCAGCGACTCGGGCGGCTCCGCAGGGAGCGGACCGGCGAGCGAGACCACCTCCGCATCGGCGAGCACCCGCTCTGCGAGAACCTCCGCGCACTCGCGGACCTCCTCTGCGGTCGTCGCGCTGACGAACCG
>PLKG01000051.1:239-400 GCA_003140595.1 Acidimicrobiaceae bacterium
GCGCGCAGCTCCGCGGTCGGGGTGTCAGCGTCGAGCTTCGGCGTGCGGGTGCGGTAGGCGGCGATCTGGAAGCACTCGGTTCGCTCGTTCGGAGTAAGCGTCCGTCCAAGTTCCACCTCGCGGTTCGCGATCAGCTCGTCGCCAACCGCCTTTAGCTCGTG
>PLKG01000051.1:555-12459 GCA_003140595.1 Acidimicrobiaceae bacterium
GACACCGTTGTGTCCACGACGGGTGAACGACGCGTGCTCGTCGACGAAAGCGAACGCTGTGGAGACCGCTGCCTCGTGCGCGGCCAGAACTTGATCGGCAGTCTGTTGCTCCGCGAGCGCCCATAGCCCCGAGACACTCTTTGGTGGTGAGAACGTGAGGGCGAAGCCCGCGACTGCGCGCGAGTCCTCCGGCGAGAAGCTGCGCCCGAGCGGAGCGCCGTCGCGGGGATCGGTGCCGTGGCCGAAGAGACGCTCCAGCGCGACGGCGTCAGCCTCTCTGCCCGAGACCCCGAGGGACTNNAAGCGGCCAGGACGCTCGGCGCTCCGTGCGTAATAGTCCTCGCGTCCCTGCGCGATCTCCTCGGCGTAGTAGCGCCAGGCCGAGGGCGCCATCGGCGTGAGGCTCATCATTGGAGCGACGCCCCGGTGACTCCCCGCATCGTCGATGCAGTGGTGTCGAGTTGCTGTGTACGTGGTACCACGTCGAGAGAGTATATTGATTGGGGACGTGATGAGAAGCGCATACGCGCTTAGGATGAGGGGATGGTGCGACGGAGATGGCAGGACGAGCAAGAGTCGGGGCGAGGAGTCGTCGGGGACCCAGAGGGTGGTCGGGACCCGGACAGCGCCGATCTGAACGAGGTCGTCGCCTACAACTTCAAGCGCGCCCGCGACCTGTACGGCTGGACCCAAGATGAGGTCGCCGACCGCCTCGAGCGCTTCCTCGGCGTGCGTCTGCCGCAGGCCTCGATCTCCGGAATCGAGCGCGGCTACAGGGGTCGGCACCGCGAGTTCGACGCGCAGGAGCTGTTGGCCTTCGCCTGCTGCTTCGACGTCCCGCTCATCTGGTTCTTCATCCCTCCCCCCGGAGACCACCGGCACCTCCGCGGGACGAGCGATCAAGTGAACGGCCTCTACGCATTGCTGCTCGGTCGGGAGGACCAGCTCGATCTCCTCTACACGCGCTTTCGCGAATTGGGCATCCAAGAGCCGACCGACGCCGATCTCGCCTGGGAGCGGCTCACGAGCGGGCGTACGCAGCGTTCGATGTGGGACTACCGCACGCGACGCAAGGACCTCCTCATCGCCCTCTTGGAGCAGTACTCCGACGACTTCGACAAGTCGGTCGAGGAGCTCGGGACGATCGTCGACCGTCTTCGCCAGGCGGGGTTGAGGGGCTTCGTCTCCTCGACGATGAACGATCCCGACTACGGCCTGCGGCCCGAGGACCGGGGCAAGGTCCACCTCGACTCCGACGAGGACGTCGAGGCGATGCTTGCCGAGGAGCGCGCCCGGATTCGCGCCGAAGCCGACAAGGAACGGAACGAAGCGAAAGACCAACCCCAGCCGTGAGGGCGTCGCTGACGAATCGCGGCCTCGTGTGCCTGCACACCTCCGGGTCGATGACCCATGCACTCACAACATTCTCCAGGACGAATCCGCGGAGGTGACGCGATGACGCGGACAAAGACGAATGCGACAACAACTCGGGCGTTCCTAAGCGTCCAGGAGGTCGCCGCGCTCCTCGGTGAGCACCGCTCGACCTGTTACCGCTCGATCGAACGGGGCGACTTCCCGATCCCAGTCGTGACGATCAACGGGCGGCTGCGCGTGCCGAGACGCGCCGTCGAGCG
Source organism: Acidimicrobiaceae bacterium (assembly GCA_003140595.1). Classification (GTDB taxonomy): domain Bacteria; phylum Actinomycetota; class Acidimicrobiia; order Acidimicrobiales; family Bog-793; genus Fen-455. The sequence continues at coordinate 2,190 of PLKG01000051.1, forward strand.
GCTCATCGCTGGCGACGCTGCGACCTTCGGCCAGCCGGCTCAGGCCGCGCCGGGAGCTGACACCTGTCCCGTCTGCGGCTCGCCGCTCTCCTTGCCCGCGAGGAGGCACCCGATGTGCTCCGCCGCGCGGCGGTCCTCCTCCTCGATCACGTCGGTGTAATGGCGGGCCATGTGCACCGTCGACCATCCGAGGCGGGCTTGCTTCTGCGCTTCGGATATCACCGGGTCGAGCGCAGTCGCATGGAAGTGGCGCAGCGAGTGCAGGTGAACATCCGAAGCCACACCGGCGTCATCGCGAATGCGCGCAAAGGCGTGGCTCATCGAATCCGGATAGGGCGGGACATCTTCGGTCGGATCGCTGGCAAAGACGAAGTGCAAATCGGTCAACGCCACCTCGGCGATGTCGGCAAGATCAGCGCATTGATCGCGCAGTACTCGCAGACTTTCGATAGTCGCGGTGTCCACCGCGAGACGGCGAATGCCTGCTTTGGATTTCGGACCCTTAACGAGAACGCCGCCCTCCACCATCACGATCGACTCGTCGATCTGGATTACTTCGTTTTCAAAGTCGATGTCGCCCCAGCGGATCGCGCAGGCCTCGCCACGTCGGATGCCAGTCGCGGCGATGAGCAAGATGTAGGCGTAGATGCGGGCGCCGAGGCGCTTCGCGGAGATGAGGAGAGAGCGAACTTCTTCGATCGATGGTGCGCGCACATCGTTCGTTTGATCGCTGACTTTCCAGGTGGGCAGTTCCGTGTCGGCGATTGGATTTTGCAACTCATTACCGCTCCACTTGCGCGCGAGCCGACAAGCCCGATGCAACATGGCACGAGCTTGTCGAACGCTCGCCTCGGACAGTCCAGCGTTCTTCAGCGAGCGAAAGTAGACCTCGACGTCGTAGGGACTCAGCGAGGCAATTTTGCGCCGACCAATCGAGTTCTTGATATGTGTCGTCCAGATGGAGTCATAACGCCGAGTCGTACTCGGACTGAGATCATCCCAGCCGTTCGCTTTCCAGCCGGTGATCGCGTTGTTGATCGTTGTTGTTGGCCCCCACGCTCGCGAAGCCTCGTTCGGCACGATTGCCGGTGTCGCCTCTTGAGTCGTGATGAGACGCGCCAACGCGCGTTCAGCCGCGCGCTGGGTGCCATGAAAGAGTCGGCTTCTGTGTTGGACGCGACCGTTCGCGTCGCGACCGAGGAACACCCTCAGCTCGAATGCGTCTGCACCCTTGTCGGGACGTTTGCGAATGCTTCCAGCCACGACCCCACCTCCCTCGATTCACCGGTCCCAACAGTTGTTGGGACCGGTGTTGGGACTGAGCCTATCGAAGAGCGGTCAGGCGTCATACATATGCTTTGAACTGGTGGGCCGCCCGGGGCTCGAACCCGGCACCTTGGGATTAAAAGTCCCCTGCTCTACCCGATGAGCTAGCGGCCCTCCTGGCAATCACCACAATCCCTGAAGCTAGGAGGACCATCCTTGCACGCGACGAACGAAGTCATACAGGGCCACCGCGCCGGCCGAAATAGCCTCCCTCACCTCTGACGAAATTGGGTCTCGACCGTAACAATTCTGCAGCCAACCTCTGGACAGAGGCAAGTGACGATGCCATAATATGACGATCTCGTAACGATGAGGTTACGAGATCGCATAAGAAAACAAAGCGTTACTAGAACCCCTCACATCGTGGCCACTCGGTCTTCCGGGTGGCCACGGAGGGTGGGCGTGGTCTTCAGCTAACGGTGAAGTCCCCGAGCTCCTCGGCTTCTGCTTGACATCGCGCGCAGAGCCCGATCACAGCGAAATGTCGCGGGTCGATCGCGAATCCGAAATCGGCGATTGCCCGTCGCCTGAGGTCCGCGAAGAAACCGTCCGCGATCTCGACCTGGGTTTGGCACTTGCGACAAACAAGGTGACCATGTGCCGCGGTCGCGAGGTGATAGGTAGCCGGCCCGTGTCCGAGATGGGAGTGCACCACGACACCAAGGCGCTCGAGCTCCTCGAGGTTCCGGTACACCGTTGAGATTGACACGTCGGGAGCGTGAGCTTGGATCTCCGCAGCAAGTTCCTCGGCCGTGCGATGCCCTGACGCCTCGAACAGGCACCGGACGAGGAGGCGTCGTGGCGTGGTCACACGATCTCCGGCCGATCGGAGACGGGAAAGTACCTCTTCTTCCTCGTCTTGCGACGGTCTCGGAACCAAACCTGGCGATTTCACTTCGGCCGCGAGCGGCGAGGCGGAACCCGGGTTGCTGTCCGCGAGGCGCTACTCAGGTCCAGCCCTCCTTCTCGGCATCGAAGAGGCCAGTGCGTCTCCTGCTCGAGCGAGTCGCCTCTGGAACCTCCTCCGCGGGCACATCGGCGTCGAACAGGCTCTCGGATCGACGCGTCTGCGGCGCAAGCTGTTCCGCCGTCTGATGCATCTCGGCCCGAGCCCTCAAGTCGCCGACTCCGGTGAGGCTATGCCTGTCGTACTCGGGCGAAAGCTCTGAGTCTGAGGACATGCCGTGTCGCCCTGCTCGCTCACCGGTGCGGGAAGCACCAGCGGGCTGGTCGAGCGCCCCGGCCGACGCGGGAGCAACCAACCTGTCCAGAGCGCGATCGGGACGGAGGCGCATGTCGTCTTCAGGCGGAAGCGTCGGACTGCCATCGGTCATCGCAGGCGATGCCGCCGCGATGGCAACGCCTGGCGCAGGGCGTCCGAGAGGGCTGCGGGCCATCTCCTCGACGATCGCCTGAACAGTGGTCTGCAGCCGAGCTAGCTCGGCGATAGCGTCCTGGCGCTGGTCGTACAGATAGGTGATCTGCGAGACGGCACGCTCGCGATCCTGCTCGACGCGCTGCAGATAGGCGTGACGACGACGCTCGGTTTCATCCCGGATCGCGAGAGCCCGTCTGGTGGCCTGGTCGACGATATCGGCCGCCTCACGACTCGCCACCTCACGCAGTTCGCTCACTTCTTCGGCGACGGTCTCGCGAAGCTCGTTGACTTCACGTTCGGCCTCCTGACGCAGGGTGTAGGCCCCCTCCCACGCCTCTTGAAGAATACGCTGAACCCGCTCACCCAGAGTGTCCAGCGAAGGCGGCTGGGTAGTGCGAGTTTCACTCTCATACACGGCCACGCGACGATGCAGCTCCCGGAGTTGTCCGACGGCTGCAGCGAGGCGGCGCTCCGACTCAGAGGCGCGTCTAAGCGCGTCGTCAAGTCGCCGCTGCTGGTCCGCCACGTATCGGTCGACCTGCTCCGGGTCGTATCCGCGCCGGTAGACGTTGAAGATCGGCGTGGCCAACTGCTGCTCTGCGACTGCCTCATTCTCGTCCATGTGCCCTCCACACTCCCCTGTGCGGATGCTACCGATCCACCGCTCCTAAGACGGGGATGCCCGCATGCCAAAGTCCGCGTGAAGGCCAACCGTTGCGGCTTCTCGACGGCGGCCTCCACAGAGGGCAGACTGAGGCCGTCGACCGGACCGGTTCCGGAGACCCACGAGACGACAAGGGGGTTTCTCAATGAAAGCCGACGTGAAGGGATCCACACTCCCGGTGCTCGAGCTGTTGCTCGATCCCGGCGAAGCTGTCATCTCGACCCACGGCGACCTGGCCTGGATGTCCGCGAACATGCAGCTCAGCCAGACCACGAACACCGGTGGTGGTGGCGGCGGTCTAATGGCGGGCCTGAAACGGGTCGCCAGCGGAACCGGGATCTTCCTCACCCGATATGAGCCCACGGGCGGGCCTGGAATGCTGGTCCTCGCGGCAAAGCTCCCTGGACGAATCTTTTCCGTCGAGATCGCGCCCGGATCTGAGCACATCGTGCACCGGCATGGGTGGCTGTGCGGCACGCCGGGCGTGACACCTACCGTCGCTTTGCAGCAGACTTTCGGCGGAGCCATCTTCGGCGGTGAGGGCTTCTTGCTTCAGCGACTTGAGGGACAGGGGACCGCCTGGCTCGAACTTTCAGGAGAGATCTCAACCTACGAGCTCGCTGCAGGCCAAAGCCTGTGCGTGCACCCCGGGCACGTTGGAGCCTTTCAGGCAACCGTGAGCTTCCAGACGACACGCCTGCCAGGGATCGCAAACCGCATGTTCGGCAAGGACGGGCACCACGTCGTCGTGCTCACTGGACCGGGCACCGTCTGGCTCCAGAGCATGCCGCTCCCAATTCTTGCGCACGCGCTCTCGCCCTATTTGGGCGGGGAGCACAACGAGAGCGCTGCGGGCGCCGGCATGGCAGGCGGAGTGCTTGGCGGCATGATCGGCCGGAAGTTCTGACACACGCCGTGACAGTCACCAACGACCCACTCGCCGATCTCGTCGAAGCACCTGTCCTCGAAAGAGTGCTTCACGAGGCGCTCCGACGAGGAGGCGACTTCGCAGAGGTCTTCGTCGAGGACCGCGCGAGCTCTTCGATCTTCCTCGACGACCGAAAGGTCGAGGAACTCTCGAGTGGGCGCGACCGAGGGGCTGGGATCAGAGTCATTGTCGGCGAAACAACGGGGTTCGCCCATACTGCGGACTTGTCGGAGAGTGGTCTGTTGTCTGCCGCCCAGGCGGCGGCCGCGGTAGCACGGGAAGGTGGCGGCGGCGTCCGCAAGACCGCCCTGGCGCGCCAGGCGTTGGAACACCAGCATGTGACGACGCTGCCGAGCACTGTGTCGAAGTCAACCAAGGTCGACCTGCTGCTCCGTGCCGACGATGCTTCCCGCTCGGCGGGGGGAGCCATCGTCCAGGTGAGCGCCGGCTATGGCGACAGCCAGCGTCGCATCCTGATCGCGAACTCCGACGGTTTGCTGGCAGATGACGACCGCGTCCGCACGCGATTGTTCGTGACGTGCGTCGCGTCCGGAGACGGTGGCCTACAGACGGGCTCTCACAGCATCGCCTACACCCTCGGTTACGAGGTGTTCGGCGAGCACCCCGTCGAGGAGGTCGCGGAGCAGGCAGCCCGGCGGGCCCTCACCAAGCTCCACGCGCGCCCGGCACCTTCGGGCGTCCTGCCCGTGGTGCTGAAGAGCGGAAGCGGCGGAATCCTCTTTCACGAGGCGTGTGGGCATGGCCTTGAGGCCGACCACATCTTGAAGGACAGCTCCGCGTACACAGGACGCGTGGGCCAAATGGTCGCCAGCCCGGGCGTTACCCTCGTCGACGATGGCACGCTCGGACCGAACTGGGGCACCCTCGTGATAGACGACGAAGGCCGACCCACGCAACGAAATGTCCTGATCCGAGACGGAGTCCTGACGGACTACATGTGGGACTACCTCCGGGCACGCAAGGAGGGACGAACCTCCTCGGGTAACGGCCGTCGCCAGAGCTATCAGGACCTGCCCATGGTGCGGATGACCAATACCTTCCTCCTCGCCGGAAAGGAGGACCCGGATGAAATCGTGTCGCAGACGCCGAACGGCGTGTACGTGGCTCAGCTGGGTGGAGGGCAGGTGAACACCGCGACCGGAGATTTCGTGTTCGGGATGACTGAGGCCTATCTGATCGAAAACGGCCGCATCACAGAGCCCTTGCGCAACGCGAACTTGATCGGCAACGGGCCCGACGTGCTCTCCAAGATCGACGCCATCGGAAACGACTTCGACATGTCTCCCGGAACTTGCGGAAAGGACGGCCAGAGCGTTTCAGTTGGCTGTGGACAGCCGACGCTTCGCGTGACGGGCATCACGATCGGCGGTACCGCAGGTGTCTGATCTCCTCGACTTGGCGCGCAGAGTCCTCGAGCACGCCACGGCTGATGAAGAGGTCGAGGTCTATGTCTCTCACGGCAGGGAGACCTCGGTCCGGGTCTTCGAGGGTGCCATCGAGCAGCTCGAGACCGCTGAGTCTGCAGGCGTCGGAGTGCGGGTGATCTCGGGAGGAAGGCAGGGCTTCTCCTACGTTGGCGCGCTCGACGAGTCGGCCGCGAGAGAGGCACTCGTCGAGGCGCGCGACAACGCCATGTTCGCTACTGTCGACGAACACGCTGGACTCGCTTCGCCCGACGGTGTGGAACCGCCCCTGCTCGATCTCTGGCGCGAGGAGCTTGTCTCGTTCCCGACCGATGACAGAGTCGCGCTTGCCCTCGAGCTCGAGCGCCGTGTTCGGGCTGGAGACTCCCGTATCCGCCAGGTCGTCTCCTCGGACTACGTCGACGGATTCGGCGAGACGGCGATCGCGACGTCACGCGGGATAGAGGTAACGGATCGACAGACCGGCTGCTATCTCTTCGTTCACGCTGTCGCCGGCGATGGCGACGACACCCAGACGGGCTTCGGTTACTCGGTGGGGCGCGCCCCTAGCGAGCTCGACCTGGAAGAAGCCGCGGCCGATGCCGTAGACCGCGCGACGCGTCTTCTCGGGGCGAAGAAGGCGAGGAGTTCGAAGCTGACCGCCGTTCTCGACCGCCGGGTGACAGCCACGCTGCTCGGGATCCTCTCCGGCACGCTGTCGGGTGAGGAGGTCGTGAAGGGTCGCTCCCTTTTTGCCGGTCGCATCGGCGAACAAGTCGGCGTCGGCGAGCTGACTCTAATCGACGACCCGACGAACCCACTCGCTTACGGGGCCTCTCGCTACGACGCTGAGGGGCTGGCCTGCCGGTGCAACTCGCTGATCTCGGGAGGCGAACTTAAGGGCTTCCTGTACGACACCTACGCCGGACGTCTCGCTGGAACCGCCTCAACCGGCTCAGCTGTTCGAGGCGGGTTTCGGACAACTCCAGGTGTCGGCTCACAGGCTCTGGCACTCGATCCCGGGCGACTTGACCAGGCAGAGATCATCGCTGAAGTCGGCGAAGGTTTCCTCGTGCAATCGATCAGCGGTGTCCACTCGGGGGTCAATCCGGTGAGTGGCGACTTNNATCGCCTCGACGATTCAACGAATGCTGCAGCACGTCGTAGCTATCGGATGCGACGTTGAATGGTTGCCCGGTGCCGCGACGGGAGTGACGATCGCGATCGACGAGATCGCCATGAGCGGATCTTGAGCTAGGCCAGAAACGGCCCGCCGGTCAGGAAGCCGCTTCGGCTTTCGAGGAACGCTCGCTGGAAGACGCCGCTGGCGTCGAAACCGCAGGCGCAACTGGTGCGGATGGCTTTGAGGGCGCGGCGACATCCGCGGCCGCCGGCTTGCTCGGTTCCGTGCCGGAGGGAGAGGTCGAGCTCTCCGAGCCGCCACTCGCGCTGGCCGCGGCAGGCTTCAAGCCGGATCGCCCGGAGCGGCTGTCGTTCTTGTAGAAGCCGCTTCCCTTGAACACGATCCCGATGTTCCCGAAGACCTTCTTCAGCTCACCGCCGCAGTTGGGGCACACGGTGAGGGCGTCATCCTTGAACGACTGCACGACCTCGAGGTGCTCTCCACATGACTTGCACGCGTACTCGTAGGTCGGCATGGATCCCTTCTGTCCTTCGCCTCAGCCGGGATCACCGTCCCGCCGACGGCCTGGCGTTGGCACTCACGCTCTTTGAGTGCCAAGTATATCGTGGCTCCACGGCTCGAATCCCCCGGGAGGATCGTGATGGACCGAGACATTGGTGAGGAGCTCGTCGCCCTCGAACAGGTTCAGCGGGTCGTGCTCAGCTCGTGCCAGCCACTCGGTCTGGTTGAGATCGGGCTAAGTGACGCCCTTGGCTATGTCCTTGCCGAGGACCTGCATGCAGCAGAGGACCTTCCGGCGTTCTCCAACACGGCGATGGATGGCTATGCGGTACGTGCTGACGACACGATCAACGCGCCGGTTGAGCTATCGGTCATCGGTGTCATAGCGGCCGGGACTGCGCCCACCCGGGCTGTCGAGCCCGGAACGGCGGTCCAGATCATGACGGGAGCCCCGATCCCTCCAGGTGCCGACGCGATCGCGATCGTGGAGCGAACCGAACCGGGTTCATCACCTGGCAGGGTCCGGATCCTCGATCGAGTCTCGTCGGGTGCCTACGTCCGCGCAGCCGGGAGCGACCTGCGGCGCGGGGATCTGGTCGCCGCTGCCGGCACCGTCGTCTGCCCTGGTCACGTCAGCCTGCTGGCGAGTGTCGACGCGTCACGGATCACGGTCCACGCACGGCCGAGAGTCGGTGTCCTTTCGACCGGAGACGAGCTCGTGAGCGGCACCGTGCCACTCGAGTTGGGACAGATCCGAGACTCCAACCGGCAGGGCCTGCTGGCCGCATTGCAGCGGGACGGTTTCATCGGGATCGACCTCGGTGTGCGCCGCGACGACATGGACGCGATCTCGGCCGGGCTTCGCGAGGGGATCGAGCGCTGCGATGCATTGCTCACCTCCGGTGGAGTGAGCATGGGCGAGTTCGACTTCGTGAAAGTGGCTCTGCAGGCACTCGTGGCCGAGTCCGGTGGTCAGGCCTACCAGTTCAAGGTTGCGATCAAGCCCGCGAAGCCATTGTCGTACGCGGCAGTCGTCAGGCCGGACGGGCGCTCGATCCCCGTCTTCGGTCTACCGGGCAACCCCGTCTCCTCGATGGTCAGCTATCAGGTCGTCGCTTTGCCGGCGCTCAGAAAGCTCGCTGGTCATCGCTCGCCGCTCTCCCGCCGAATCCCCGCCGTAGCGGCCGATGACTTCGAGCGACGCCCGGATGGGAAGCTGCATCTGCTGCGCGTCGTCGCTGCCATGGGCGCGGACGGTCGCATCATCATCCGTTCGGCCGGTCAGCAAGGCTCTCACCAACTTGCAGCTTTGGCAGCCGCCAACGCTCTGGCGCTGATCCCAGACGGCGTCGGAGTCACCACGGGAAGCGACGTGCAGATACTGCTCACGGGCACGCTCGAGTAAGGGCGGGAAGCGAACGCGTAGTCCAGGATGCCCGGTGACGGCATCAGGAGTCTTCCCGATGCCAGAGGCGATTCAGGGCGCGCTGGCTGCTCAGGACATAGACTTGTTGCCAATGCCGAACCGAGGTTTGACCCATGTCGACCCACTTGGCCGGGCTCGAATGGTGGATGTCACTCCGAAGGAGCCGACTCATCGCCGGGCGATCGCCCGCTGCAAGGTCCGGATGCTCCCCGAGACGACAGTGAAAATCGCCAGCAATGCGATAAACAAAGGCGACGTCCTCGGTGCTGCGCGGATCGCCGGCATTCAGGCGGCAAAGCGCACCGCCGAGCTCATCCCCCTCTGCCACCCGTTGCTGGTCGGCTCAGTTGCCTTGAATTTCACGATCGGGGATGACTTCGTCGAGGTCGAGACACAAGTAGAGGCCGTCGACAGAACTGGCGTGGAGATGGAAGCCATGACTGCTTGTGCGGTCGCGGCCCTCACGATCTACGACATGTGCAAGTCCGCGGATCGGAGCATGGTCGTCGAGGAACTGTGCCTTTGGGAGAAGACCGGGGGCCGCTCAGGTGTCTGGCGCCGGGAGCGCGAGCCCGGTCAGAGCAACATCCACCATTCGGCTGAGCACGTTGATTAGCGTTTCCGACAATGTAAGGACGGTCCTAGGAGCGTGAGCCTGGTGGTCATAGCGGTGCTGGCAGTCATTTGGGTGATCGCTCTGACGCCGATGATGCTACGCAAGCTCTCTGAGCGCCGGTTCTCGAACTCCGTTGACTCTTTCCACCGTCAGCTTCGGGGCATGCGGCGCGCGTACCCACGGCTAGCAGCGAGTGCCGCCGACCCGGAAATGGCGCTCTCTGTGGCACAGATGACGGACACGAGTGCCCGGGCGTCATTCGGAACCGCCTCCAGGGTGCAGCAATCCGAGTCAGCTGACCGGCGCGCGCGTCGACCCGCGCCACTGTCAGTGCGCCGTCGCCGTGTCCTGCTCGTCCTAGTCGCGGCGATGCTCGGGTTCTTCCTGCTCGGGTTGATCCCCGCTTTGAATGTCCTGTGGGACCTGTCGCTACTGGCGTTCGCCGCCACAGCCTGCTACCTGGCACTTCTCATCCATGTCCACCGGAGCGCCGTGGAGCGCGAGGTCAAAGTCGTCGATATCCAGGAACGTCTCAGCAGCCAAAGAGTCGATGCGTCTGCGAACACCGTCATGCTCGTTCGCCGGGAGTCAGACGAGATCGACTGGTCCGCCAACGATCTGCTCGGCCCCGCGTTCGGGCTCGACTACGACGAGATTGTGGCTGGCGGTCGCTGAGCGGTTAGGGAGTCGTTGGGTCACCCGATGCCCTTCTAGGAGTGTCTGGCCCGGCTCCGCTAACCTGAGTCGTTGGCCGGACTCGGCCGGGTCGCTCCAAAGGATTCTCGCCGATGGTCCGTCACCGGTCACCCCGGGGGTGTAGCTCAGCTGGTAGAGCGCCACGTTCGCAACGTGGAAGTCGGCGG
>PLKG01000022.1 GCA_003140595.1 Acidimicrobiaceae bacterium
GGAATCTTTTTCAGCGTCGTCGCGATCGCGGCGGGTGCCGTAATGCACTGGGCTGTGACCACGACTGGTCACGGGTTCAACGTTTCCACGGTGGGGATCATCCTCCTGGTCGTCGGGGTCGTCGGCCTTGTCGCCTCGGGGATCGTCTTTGCCGCTTCACGCCGTCCGGTCGGTAGCGGCAAGCACACATACGACCGTCAAGCCACCGACGCACAGGGTCAGTCGACCGAAGTGCACGAAGAGGTGCACAGCTAGAGGTTCAAGTCAGCTCTTCCGGCGCGGGTCCAGCCATAGACCAGGTGGACTCTGCTGGGGTCTGGCACCCGCCCCAGACTGTCCCGATGCTGCCGCTCACCGAGCCCCAGCCCAGCGCGCTGTCAGCCCGCAAGGGGGGACTGCGACACCCGACACCCAGCTAGAGAAAGGAAAGAGCCATGTACATTGGAGGAGGAGCGATTGTATTTATCCTGGTCGTTGTTGTCATTATCATGTTGATACGAAGAAGCTGACTTTCTCGCGGTAAAGACGATCCCTTGCTCGGTCAAGGGTCCTCCAAGCTCGCATCTCTCTGCTTGGACCCGAGCGCCGACTCATCGATGAGCGAGCCGCTGAAGGTGCGCGGCGGGCCTACCCGGAACATTTCCCACAGTGAGCCTTCGGGCTTGGGCTTCCGGGGCGTACGTAGGCTCGCCAAGCTACCGGCCCGGAAGGAACGATTTGATGTTGTGTCCGTCAAGGGAGCAACAGCGGAGGATCCTGCGCCCACAGCTGATGCTCCACCAGCAGCTGCTGACTTGGTGCCGTCGGGGAGCGAGTCGTTCCCAATCGTCATCGGACCCCCGCTCGTCTTCGGAGTGGTACGAGACGAAGAACTAGCCGATCTCTCCTCCTTGATACGGAGCTTCAATCCGGGGTCCGCCACAGAAGGGAGCTGGCAGGACGATGAGGTGGAGTGCCAGCACGCGCGATCGATTCGACATCGTTCGCGGAAGATTGTTGCATGGCCCAATGGAGCTTCCACGCCGGAGTCCGCATCTGTATCGGCCACGGTCCCGACGCGCCTTCGCGGTACAGCCGCGATCTAGGCATCACCGAACGCAGCGTTCTTGCATCGCAACTGAGTTCGCGGGCCCGGCTACGTCATCAAGGACAAGGACGGCCGTCCAATCGCTACTGCGTTGGGGTCAGTTCCTGACGTCGAACTGAACAAACGGACCGATCGGAAGTGCCCGCACGTCACCGGGAAATCCCAAGCTCTCGCCGGAACGGAGGTTCTCCCATGAAGCATTTCGACGTCATTGTGCTTGGAGCTGGATCGGCGGGCGAGTGGATCTGGTCACAGCTACCGGGTCGCTCGGTCGCGGTGGTCGAAGCTGGGCGAGTCGGAGGTGAATGTCCTTTCGTCGCGTGCATGCCTTCCAAAGCGCTCCTGTACTCAGCGCACGTGCGACGACAGTCCGCGGCGGCCCACCTCTGCGGGGCGGTCTCTGAAGCGCTCACCCTCGATGACCCGGCGTCGGCGTATGCCGCTGCCGTGGCGCGCAGGGATCGAATTAGTGGCTGGCGGGACGACTCGAGGAAGGCTGCCGATTTGGCTCGTGCCGGTGCAAGTCTGTATCGGGGCCTCGGACGGATCGTCGGCCCAGGACGAGTCTCGGTGGCTCTGGCAGGGGGCGATAGCACTGACCTCAGCTATGACGAGCTAGTAATCGCAACTGGCTCGCGCGCGGATGTGCCGTCAGTTCCGGGCCTTGACCGAGTTCCGACCTGGACGAGCGATCAAGCTCTCTCGTCAGCTGAATTGCCCTCGAGCATGATGGTGCTCGGGGGAGGACCGGTCGGCTGCGAGTTGGCGCAGGTCTATGCGACGTTCGGGACCGAGGTCACCCTCGTCCAGTCAGAATCGCATTTGCTCGCCCCAGAGGAAGCCTTCCTCGGTCAGATTCTTTCCGGCGTGCTTCTTCACCAAGGGGTCGATGTCCGGTTGGATACGTCTGCGCAAGCGATGAGGCAATCAGGGCCGGGGGCCATAGTTGATCTGTCCGACGGGAGTTCCGTCGAGACCCAGCGGGTGCTGTTGGCTACCGGGCGAACTCCTTGGGTGGACGGAATAGGGCTTGAGTCGCTCGGCCTGGAGCCATCCCATCATGGGTTGGCTGTGGACGAGGCATGCCGGGTCCTCGGCGCCGAGCACGTGTGGGCCGCCGGTGACGTGACCGGCATTGCGCCGTTCACCCATACCGCCAACTACCAGGCGCGAGTGCTTCTGACGAACCTGCGCGGCCAAGCCGCTGCCGCGGACTACAGGGCTATCCCGAGGACCGTCCTCACTGACCCGCCCGTTGCGGCCGTCGGGATGACCCGCGTTGCCGCCGAGACGGCAGGGATGAACCTTGCCACTGCGGGAATGGACCTTGCCGCGACAGCGCGTGCCGGTTCTGATGGCACCGAGATCGGCCGACTGCAGTTGGTGGCTGACAAGGCTCGGGGTGTGCTCGTCGGTGCTGCAGCGATTGGACCAGGCGTCGACGAGTGGATCGGAGAGGCAGCCCTCGCTATCCGTGCGGAAGTTCCTCTCGAAATCCTGGCTGATATCGTCCACTCCTTCCCGACCTATTCGGAGGCCTGCGAACCACCTTTACGAGTCCTCGCAGCCAAGCTCGTGTAGGCAAGCCGTTCTCGAAGAGGAGGCGCTTGTCGACGCTGCTTCTGGCTGCGCAGATGGCAAACGGCAGGTAAACCCAAGAGAGTTACGGTGACAGCAGTGCCGAATATTCGGAACAAATCGAGCATGATTACCATTGTGAACAGGACTTCTGTTAAGGCGCGATAGACGAACGGGCGCTGACATTGTGACACAGTCGGCGAGCTTCGGCGCCACAGCGGAAGCTTAGGGCTGTCCCCTTTCGACCGCCTTCGAGCGCGTGCAACGGCTCAGATACGCGAGAGCCAGGTAGCGCAGATCTTCTCAACGGGCAGTCCGCACGCCGTCTCTGTGAGGTCCGTGCTGACCCGCGACAAGAACAAGGCAGCTGCCGCACGGCGCGTCGCCGCACCAGATTCTTTTGCTGGAAGTGCTCGTGGTTCAGGTCCAAAATCCCGGAGGCATCCGGCCAGCGTCGTCGGTATGAGGGATCGGTAGGTTGCGCCGACCGCGGGCCACAGCAGGGCTGCCCCTTCCCGCCTCGAGGCAATGGCCATCCTCGCCGCCAGGCCGAGTTCGTACAGCACCCGGTCGGGCCACCATGATGACGCCTGCGCCAACAGCGGCGCCGCTCGTCCCGCCCAGCCGCGGCCATGCAGTCGCTATAGGGGACCGAGGGCCCTCCGCATCAGTGTGACTGGCACCGTGGCCAGGGACGCATACATGGCACGACCGTCACTGCTCCGTCCACATCCATCTGTCTCCAAGTTCGGTCGGGCCGTGTTCGCCATATGTCGAGCAGTCTCACGACGTGCCCGTGGCTGGAGAGCGGCTCATCAAATCGAATGCGTCCTCCGAGCTTGAGTTCTCAGCAAGTACACGGCAAGCGACGACCTTCTCTTTCGAACGCACACCGCCCAGCTAGCTCACCACCGATAGAAGTGGTGCCTCTCAGAGCTCCCGCGTCCCACCGCGACTCCGATAATCCACACGAAGAAGACGATCGCTGCAACGATCCACAATAAGGGCGCGGCGAATCCCAGTCCGAAAAAGAGCAGAACAAGAAGCAGTAACAAAAGGATGATCATTTCCTAGCCTTCTTCTCGTCCACGAGGAGTAACTGATGGTCCAACGACATCAGACGCGTTGATCGCGATCTGGAGTCGCGTCACTTCTTGAAGGCGTCCTTGAGCTTCTCACCGGCCTGCTTGACGTTGCCCTTCACTTGGTCGGCTTTACCCTCGGCGCGCAGCTTGTTGTTGCCGCTGGCCTTGCCGACGGTTTCCTTCAGTTTCCCCTTTGCCTGCTGGGCGGTGTTCTTTGCCTTGTCGGTCGTTGTCATGGTTGGGCTCCTTGTCTTGGGATGTAAAAAGGGGGTTGGGCCCTCTGTNNGTTGTGCTGGCCTGTCGGGGGCGAGTTCACACCCCAGCGGATGCAGCCTGGTACCCCGGGCTGCACCCGGGTTGAGGTGGTTGTCGCCGCGGAGTGGGCTGTCACTTCGCGCGTTCGCTGTTTTCGCGCGGGTGGCCTCGCACTAGTCGATATGTGTTTCTCAGAAAACGAGCGACCCAGAGTTGGCGAGAAAAGGCGATGGCCCGCAACAGCAGTAAAGCAATGGAAGCGGGGAAGTAGACGTGAACGACCCGGCCAGCGGTCCTCTGCCAGCAGGGTGAAGACGGAATGACTTTGATCCGGAGAGGGAAGAGGGCAGCGCTCGACGCCGAGAGTCGATACTTGAGGCGACGGCACGGAACTGGACACGAGGTCCTTACCTCCGGATAGCGGCTGATGACTCAGACCGCTTGCGACGCCCTCGCTGTCGAAGGTGATTCCCACGCTACACCTCACCAGGCGAGTGGACAGGGCGTTCGCGTTGACTTCCCGATGAAACAACCTGACCTGGGAGAAAAGGACTGGCCGATGGCGCCATAGGAACTGGCCCAGACACGCGCGTGGTTCCCTTGTCGACAACGACGGGAGGCAGTCGAGCTTGACGGCTCACCTGGTAGTGATGGTTGGTCGTCAGGTCACTCACGAAGCCCTCCGATAGGGTGGCGGCGTATGAGAACTCGAGGAGAACCCTGATCAGAAGGAGCCTTCCATGCGAACAGGATTGGCGTTGTTACTCGTCGTGTGGTTTGTCATTGGCGCCCTGGCTGGTCTCCAGCGGCACTACTACAGCGGATCTGACGCGAGCTGTGCCAAGGCTGGGACCATTGCAGTCACGGTCCTCGCGGGTCCTCTCAACTACGCCGGGGTGAACCCAAAGATCGCGCACTGCTCAGTGCCGCAACCGAGCAAGTGAC
>PLKG01000091.1 GCA_003140595.1 Acidimicrobiaceae bacterium
CAGGTGTTCTGCGCCAACGGCTCGAACGAGGTGATCCAGTGCATCCTGCTCGCCTACGGCGGCCCCGGCCGGCCCGCGACGATGTTCGAGCCGACGTACGCGCTTCACTCCCACATCTCCCTGCTCACCGGCACGCCCCTTATCACCGGCCAACGCGACGACTCTTTCGTCGTGGATCCGACCGAAGTTGAAAGAACGGTCGCAGCCGCGACCCGCATGTACGGACCGGCCAGCCCGGCGGTCACCTTCCTCTGCTCGCCGAACAACCCGACAGGCGGCCTCGAGACGAGCGACAGCGTCCGTGCCGTGCTCGCCCTCGTCCCAGGGATCCTCGTTGTCGACGAGGCCTACGCGCAGTTCGCGCCATGGTCGGCACTCGACTTGCTCGACTCCGAGCCCCGACTGGTCGTCGTGCGCACGTTCTCCAAGACCTGGGCCATGGCCGGACTTCGCCTCGGCTACGCGATCGCGGACCCGCTTGTGGTCGCGTCGTTGTCGAACGTGGCCCTTCCTTACCATCTCGACACGCTCAAACAAGTCGCGGGGCGGCTCGCCCTCGGGTTCGGACAACAGATGCAGGAGAGGGTCGCGGCCACAGTCCACGAACGAGAACGCGTCGCGAGAGCCCTGCACGAGCTTGCGGTGACCCAGTGGCCCTCCAGTGCCAACTTCATCCTGTTCCGCGTCAGCCCGCGTGCCGGATCCGAAGTGTGGGAAGGTCTGCTCGATCACTCCGTGCTGGTCCGCGACGTCTCCGACTGGCCTCGGCTAGAGGGCTGTCTACGTGTCACCATCGGCACGCGTCCGGAGAACGACCGGTTCCTCTCCGCGTTGGGTGAGGTCCTGTCGGCCTAGCCACCAGACGCCTGTCGTCCGCAATGCCGCGCGACTGGCCGTTCCGGTCGCCTTCTGCAGGCGTCCGCGCTCAGCCGAAGCGGCCCTGGATGTAGTCAAGGGTCCTCGGGTCGTCCGGCTCGCTGAACAACTTCTTCGTCGCCGCCACCTCGATCTGCTCACCGGCACGGTCGTTGCCCATCAAGAAGAAAGCGCACAGGTCCGAGACCCGGGCCGCTTGTTGCATGTTGTGGGTGACGATGACGATGGTGACGCGGCTCTTCAGCTCGCTGACGAGCTCTTCGATGAGCCGCATCGAGATCGGGTCCAGCGACGAGGTCGGCTCGTCCATCAAGAGAACCTCTGGCTCGACTGCGAGCGCCCTAGCGATGCACAAGCGCTGCTGCTCGCCTCCCGAGAGCGTCGACGCGTGCGCCTTCAGCCGGTTCGAGACCGAGTCCCACAAAGCCGCGCCGATGAGCGCTGACTCGGCGGCCTCTTCGAGGACGGACTTCTTGTGGATACCGTTGAAGCGCAGCCCCGAGACGACGTTGTCGTAGATGGACATCGTTGGAAACGGGTTCGGCCGCTGGAACACCATGCCCACACGCGTGCGCAGCAAAGTGGCGGGGATCCCGCCCTTGTAGATGTCGGTCTCGCCCAGCCGGATCGAGCCGTTCACGACTGCACCCTTGGTGAGATCGTGCATCCGGTTGATGGCGCGCAACAACGTCGTCTTGCCCGAACCCGACGGACCGATGAGCGAGGTGACCTTGTTCCTCGGGACCTCGAAATGGACGTCGCGGATGGCAGTCCGGCCGTTGAAGGTGACCGACACGTCTTCGAACCGCATCGAGATCGGCCCCGACCGCGGATCTCCCTCCT
This sequence comes from Acidimicrobiaceae bacterium, assembly GCA_003140595.1. Classification (GTDB taxonomy): domain Bacteria; phylum Actinomycetota; class Acidimicrobiia; order Acidimicrobiales; family Bog-793; genus Fen-455. Next base: position 1,720 of record PLKG01000091.1, read on the forward strand.
GGTCTGAGGTTTCCGTCGACAATCGGACCATAGTGCTGGGATCTGCCATTACCGCCTCTCTCTTTGTAACCAAGCCGCAAAGAGGCGGCTGCCCAAATTGATGACAAGAACTACGAAGACCAAGAACAGCGCGATCCCCCACGCCTCTTCCCGAAGTGCCACATACGGAGAGGTCGCCGACTGGAAGATCTGGAGCGGCATCGAGGCCATCTCCTTCTTCGGGTTCAACTCGACCATCGTGGAAGCACCGATCACCCACAGGATCGGTGCCGTTTCGCCCACCGCCCTCGACAGCGCCAGCAGCACCGCGGTGATCAGGCCCGGCAGCGCCGTCGGGATCACCACTTTGCGCGCCACGACGCCCCGGCGTGCTCCGAGCGCGAGGCCAGCTTCCCGAATCGTGCTCGGAACGCCTCTCAGCGCGGTTTCAGAGGCCTTCATGATGACCGGGATCATGAGGACGCCTATCGCGAAGCTCCCGGCGATTCCCGAGAACCCTATGCCCGGCAGCTTTATACCCCACTGATCGAAGCCGATGACGATCATCTGATAAGCGAAGATCCCGAGAAGGATGGAGGGAAGACCCGTCATGATCTCGGCTGTCGTGCGGAGCAGGCCCGCGAGCTTTGACTCCGACTCTGCCAGGAACAAGCCGGCGACAATGCCGATGGGGATCGCGAAGAGTGCCGCGATACCGTCGATGACGAGCGACCCGACGATCGCGTTCGAGATTCCCCCGACGTCGTTCGGGTCTATCAGTGACGGGAACTGGGGGACCTTCGTGAAAAAGTCGATGCTCCACCAATGGATGCCCTTTTGCACGAGCGAGTACAAGATCGCGAACAGCGGGATCACAGCGAGAACGAGCGCGACACCACAAAGGCCGATCATCGCCCCCGAGACGACAATGCGTCGGTCCAGTGTCTTCCTGGCGACGCGTTGCACCATCTCACGACGCTCGAGGATCGGGTCCGGTGGGATCCCTTCGACCACTCCTGTTGTCATATGACGCCCGCGCGGAACGCCGAGCCTCTGACGAACCGCCGCCCGAACCAGTTCACGATCGCTGTCATCGCCATGAGGATCAAGGCGAGTGCACCGAGAGCCGCAACTTGAAGAGGCGTGGCGTCCTGGAATTGCAGGGCGATGGTCGATGCGAGCGTGGAAGCCGTCGAGAAGAGCGAAGGCGGGAAGAGCGGGTTCAGGCCTATGACCATGGCGACAGCCACCGTCTCGCCCAAAGCCCGGGCAGTGGCGAGCGTGACGGCCCCGACGATTCCGGTGCGGGCGCCGGGCAGCACGACCTTCCGGATCACCTGCCACTTCGTCGCACCCACGCTGAGTGCCCCTTCGAACTGCTCGTTGGGCACGACCGCGATGGCATCCCTGGACAGCGCCACGATCATCGGCAGGATCATGACGAAGAGCACGCCGCCTGCCAAGAGCAACGAAACGCCCTCCGGCGGGGCTTGAAAGGGAAATCTGCCACCAGTGATGCCTGCAAGCCCTGGTTCCACGGTCTTCTCGAACCACGGGGCGAGCACGAGCAGGCCCCACAGCCCGTAAACGACGCTCGGAACAGCCGCGAGCAGTTCGACCAGTGACGACAGGAGTATCTTCAGCCTGCCCGGTAACAGATGGACAATGGCAATGGCCGATCCGACGCCTATCGGGATGGCAAAGAACAGCGCAATGGCTGTCGTGGCCAGCGTGCCCGTGATGATCGCGAGTGCGCCGAACGAGTTCGTCGACTGGCTCCACACTCGACCGTAGATGATCGAGGCACCTGAGTGGCTCCACGCGGGAATCGAAGAGACGATGATGCTGATGAGGAACACCGCGCATATGAGCGCGAACAGGCCGGAGGCTCCGTAGAGAACACTCCAATGAGCCCAGTCGCTCTTGACCGAGAAGTCTTTCGACTTCTCGGTCAAGAGCGGACTCGATGTCGCTACAGGTGGCCCAATCGGCACATCCGCCATAGGTGTTGATTAGCTACGGTGCCGCTCAGCCGCCGTTGGTGCCAAGTAGCACCTGGCCGCGTGATCCCGTGACCTTGAGCAGCGTGGCGCGCGCCAGCGCCTGGATGTTGGCCGGAAGGGGAACATAGCCCTGGAGCGCTGCGACGTCTTGACCGGCGGTCGTGCCGTTGACTGCGCCCGAGTGCGACAGCCAGTCGAGGTACTTGACGAGCAGGGTTCCTTGGGCGTCGCTCGTCTGGTTGACCTTCCAGACGATGGCCCAGGTGTATCCGGCGATCGGATATGCCGTTGCGCCCGGCTGCCAGTCGATCGAGAAGTTCGAGGTTGTGATGTCCGCCTTGGCAGCCGCTGCCGCGGCAATTCCCGCAAGTGAGGGAGTCAGTGCCTTGCCCGCCTTGTTGACGATCGCCGCGACGCCCTTGAGCAGGCTCGGGTTGAGCAGGACATAGGAGTACTCGACGTAGCCGATGGCATTGGGTGTGTTCTCGATGTCCGCCGCGACGCCCGCATTGCCGCTGCCCGCGACGCCGCCGGTGGGCAGGGTCAGCACGGCCTTGGAGGGTTGGGTCGCCCACACCTTCGGAGCCGCGCTACGAAGGAAGTTCGTGAAGATGTACGTCGTACCGGAAGAGTCCGCGCGGGCGGCGACGACAATCTTGGTGGCCGGCAGTTTGACCTTCGGGTTAAGTGCTTGGATCGCCGCACTGTTCCAGTTCGTGATGTGACCCTCGTAGATGTTGGCGAGCACCGACGCTGTCAAGATGAGCGGCGTCTTCGCGCTCAGGCCGGCAAGGTTGTACGTGATCGCGACACCGCCCAGAGCAATCGGGACCTCGAGAAACGCTGATGCCCTGATGTTGTAGCCGGAAGGCTCCTTTTGATAGATGTCGGTCTGGGACATCGGCACGTCGGTGCCGCCCCAGTCGACGACCTTCTTCAAGATATCCGACTCGCCAGTTCCCGAACCGACCGCTTGATACCCGTTGATCGTCGCGTTTTGGGCGCGGGCCATGAACGCGGCCTGCGCGGCGTTCTGCAAGGGTGCGGCGAAGGTCGAACCTGCACCACCAATGGTCGCTGCCTTGTTCAACACCGTGTCGGCTGCAAGGTATCGGTCACCCGTTGTTGCGCGCGTACCCGCAAGTGCCGGCACCGCGACCATTGAAAGGGCAGTAACAGCTACCGCCGCTGCGGTTACTGCAAGCCGAACAGTCCTGTGGATCCTCATCAGTCTCTCTACCTCCGTCGGGTCTCGTGCATCGGGTCTTGCGCGGCCACACCGTCGCCGCGCGCCGCGCGGCTGCCACATGCGTCCGTTACGACGACGCTACGAAAGCAAGATGAACTGACAATGGCCCTGCCATGTTCGTCATCTGAACTCTGGGCCAACTTCCTAGGCCGAGGTTAACGCTGGGTGAATTGGGCTTTGGCTGCGAGCTGAGCCGAAGGGGCGCCACAACTAAGGTGACCTGCATGAGAATCCTCGTCACGGGGGCCGCCTCCGGCGTCGGAAGAGCCACCGCAGCTCTGCTCCAGGTTCGCGGGCACGATGTCATCGCGTCGGCCAGGAACCGCTCCGCGCTCGACGACCTTGAGGTCTCGGACCGGCTCAGCCTGGACGTGACCGACGCGGCGTCCGTGGACGAGGTCCGTCGAAAGCTCGGTTGGCTGGACGCTCTGGTCAACAATGCCGCGATCTCATTTCGTGGCCCGATCGAGCACGTCGAGATGCAACACGTCGAGCAGATGTTCGAGACCAACGTCTTCGGGCCGGTTCGCCTGATACAGGCCTTCGTGCCAGCCATGCGCAGCCGCCGCTCAGGCGTCGTGGTCAACATCTCCTCGGTGGCCGGACACGTCGCCCAACCTCTCAGCGGCTTTTACGCGGCCACCAAACACGCCTTGGAGGCGATCTCGGAGGCGCTCTACGTCGAGCTCGCCCATTTCGGCGTGCGGGTCGTCGTCATCGAGCCCGGGTTCATCGCACCGGGGATGAAGGACCAGGCGCCGGCCGGCGAGATCGGAGCCTATGACGAGCTTGACGTACAGCTTGCCGAGGTCGCGCGCAAGATGCAGGGCGGCGCGCGTCCCGGACCCGAGCTCGTGGCGGGCGCGATAGCCGATGCCATCGAGGACGACGAGGGCCCCTTGCGCCGTCGCGTCGGGGACGACGCAAATTTGATCCTTTCCGCTCGCAGCACCCTCGGGGACGAGGAGTTCGAGAAGGCGATGCGCGCCGTCGCTGGTCTGTCCTGGTAGGCGGTGAGCCGCGCTGTGGCACCATGCACGGCGCGAGCGTTGACGAGACCGTGGGCCTGCGCTCGGCCCGAGGACCTTGTTGCCTAGGCTCGGAGCCGTGAGCTGCCCGTGATCAAGGCCACGAAAGGCGCGCCCGCAGAGCCACCGCAGGGCACTTGTATCGACGGCGGCTCACCGTTGCCGCAGGGCAAAGCCAAGCAGGACCTCGTGCGGTCGATGTTCGACTCGATTGCACCGCATTACGACCTTGTCAATTTCCTGATGACCTTCGGGCTGGACACCCTGTGGCGCCGCCGGACGATCAAGATGTTGCAGCTCTCACCGGGCTCGGTCGTGCTCGACATCGGCTGCGGGACCGGGGACCTGGCCCGCAACCTCCGTCGCCGAGGCCACATGCCGGTCGGGATCGATCTCTCGCTCGGGATGCTCCGCGCCGCACGTTCGGGCGGTGCTCCCCTTCTTCAGGCCGACGCCGCGCAGCTCCCCGTCCCGGCCCGGGCAGTCGACGCGGTGGTCAGCGGGTTCGCAGTGCGCAACTTCGCCGACTTGATCGGTGTCACCAACGAGCTCGGCCGCGTGCTCCGCCCCGGAGGCAGACTGGCTCTGCTGGAGGTCGGTGAACCGCGCAGCCGGCTGCTGCGCCTCGGCCATCGTGTCTGGTTCGCCCATGTCGTGCCGCGACTCGGGGCGCTGTTGTCTGACCGCGCGGCCTACCGGTACCTGCCCCGGTCGGTGGCATACCTGCCGACGTTTGCGGCATTCGCCGGCCTTCTCCGTGATGCCGGTTTCACCGAGGTCGCGCACCATCGCCTGAGCGGCGGCATCGCCCAATGTGTGACCGCGACCCGGTCTGGTGGCGCCGGGTCATGAGCCGTCTGGCAATCGGGCTCTGCTATGGCGTCAGCCCCATCGACACCGACACGCTGGCGCGTTTGCGGGCGCATGCTTACCAGGCCGGACGCGTCATCGAGCGTGAGGGACTCATGATTCTCGGCTTTCGGACTGCGGCGGTGCTAGGCCTTCCGGGCGGCCTGGCGGACCCGCCCGGCCTCAGGCTTGCCGTTGCTGATCTCGCGACGATCCCTCCCCTTTGTGACACCGGATCGGCCGAGGCGTCGGCCGAGGCCGGTGACAACCAAGACGCTCAGCCGGTACCTATCGCGCTCGGCGCGCTCGCCTTCGAGCGCCTGGCACAGGGCGAGCTCCTCGTCCCGGAGGTGACGGTGGTCGCACGCGACGACAGCACGCCGTTGGTGGTGGTCGTCGCGCCGCCGGAACGTGTCCGTGAACTGCTCGATGGTCTGCCAGACGTCGTCGCGCCCGGACATTCGACCGAGCCGACCCCGCCCCCCGACCAGTTCCGGCTCGCGTCGGCCCGACCTCATCAGGACTTCCTGGACAGGGTGAGTGCTGCATTGGCCGAGATCGCGACCGGGAGCCTCGACAAGATCGTTCTTGCCCGGGAGGTGACAGTGCACGCGAACCGCCCGCTGCGCCAGTCAGACCTCCTCGGGCGCCTCCGGGCGCTGCACCCCTCTTGTACCTCGTTCGCCATTGACGGCTTCATCGGCGCCACCCCCGAGCTGCTTCTCAGCCGGTACGGGGCCCGGATCGCCTCCATGCCTCTCGCGGGGACTGCGGCGCGCAGTGGTGACCCGGACTCCGATCGCAGAGCCGAGTCCGCTCTCCTGGGTTCGGTCAAGGAGCGCTCCGAACACCGCGTCGTCGTCGACGCGATCACCTCGGCTCTCGGTCCGGTGGTCGAGCGACTCGAGGTGCCCGACGGACCGGTCGTTCGCGAGCTCCGCAACGTGAGCCACCTCGGGACCTCGATAACAGGCACGCTCGCCCGGCGCGGCGGCGGTTACCCGAGCGCGCTGGACCTCGTCGGTCTCCTCCATCCCACTCCCGCTGTGGCGGGCACGCCCGTGGACCTTGCTCTCGACTACCTGGCCAAGCTCGAGGAACTTGACCGTGACCGATATGCCGGACCGGTCGGCTGGGTCGACGCCCGGGGAGACGGGGAGTGGTACCTCGGGATCCGCTCGGCGATCGTAGAGGGGAGCTCCGCAAGGCTGTTCGCCGGGGTGGGGATAGTCGCTGACTCCGATCCCGCCGCAGAGCTCGCCGAGACCCAGCTCAAGCTCCAGGCCTTTCTCGCCGCGGCTGTGCGTCCCTGAAGCCGGATGCGAGCGTGGAGTAGCTGCGCACCACCTCGGCGATCTTCTCGGGTTGATCGAACGGGAGAAGGTGGCCGCCGGCCATGACGACGAGCTCGGCGCCCGGTACCTGCGCGGCGAGCGAGCGAGATGCCGAGACAGGCACCACGCGGTCCGACGCACCCGTCACAACCGCGGTCGGAACCGCTAGGCGACACAGCGAGCGTTCGAGGCCCGGCGTCTCAGCCAGGAGCGCACGCTGCTCGACCAGGAAGCTCCGCCTCGATCTTCCGACCATTGGGCGGCCATCGGTCCCGATCGCCGCCTGAACCGTCGGCAGGATCGAGACCATGTGCGCTACCCGGAACCCGGGATGGCGCCGCGAGACCTGCGTCGCGGCTATTAGCGCCCGCCGGAGGGCGGCGACGCCGGCTCGGACAATGCCGTTTCCCAGAAGTGGGACCCCCAACAAGCGATCGAATCCCGAGAGCGACCCTGCCACGCCGACCGAGCCCACCAGCACGAGCGCGCCGACCCGCTCGGGATGCTTCAGGGCGAGCGCAATCGCGACGCCTCCGCCGAGCGAGTGGCCGACGACTGTGACAGGGCTCTGTGCACCGGCCGCCTCCAGCAGCTGCTCGAGCATTTCGGCGTTGGCAGCGATGCCGAGAGCCGCACGATCGTCGGCTCCCCACCCGGGTCGGTCCGGCGCGATCACGCGATGGTCCGCCGACAACAGGTCCGCGAGCGCCCGCCAGTCACCTCCCGCACCCGGCTGGCCGTGCACCAGCACCACGACTGGCCCGGCACCGGAGTCGATCGGCGCAATCGATCCGCCAAAGGCGGCGCGTGCGCCTTCCTCGCTCACCGCGACGAACGCGACGGCGCTACAGCGCGTGCGACTCTGCCGCCGCTGAGCCGAGCGGCGACCCTTTTGACGCCCCACCACGTGACGAGAGCCAGTGCCTCCACCACCGTGGAGGTCGACATCTTGGACGTGCCTAGCTCCCGGTCGACGAAACGGATCGGCACCTCGCGCACCTTGGCGCCCACCCCGATCGCGCGGTAGGTCATCTCGATCTGAAACCCGTAGCCGCCGGCCCGGACCGAGCCCACGTCGATGCGACGAAGGACCGTCGCCGCATAGGCCCTGAATCCTGCGGTCGAGTCTCGCACACCCAGGCCGAGCGCGAGATCTGCATAGATGTTCCCGCCCCGGGACAGAACCCGGCGTGGCAAGCTCCAGTTCGGTATCGAACCGCCGGGGACATAGCGCGACCCGATGCACACCTCGTAACCCTCGACGAGCGGCGCAACAATGGTGGGAAGGGCATCAGGATCGTGCGAGAAATCCGAGTCCATCTCGATCATCGCCTCGTAACCCCGCTCGAGCCCCCACTTGAACCCGTCCCGATAGGCACTGCCGAGGCCCAGCTTGCCGGGCCGTGAGAGGATGTCCACCCTGCCGAATTTCTCGCCGAACTCCGCGGCGATCTTGGCCGTCCCGTCAGGGCTGTTGTCGTCGACGACTAAGACGGACGCTTCCGGCAGCGCCTTGCGGACGCGCTCGAGGATGTTCTCGATTGTGGCAGCTTCGTTGAAAGTAGGCAGTACAACGAGAACGCGCACGCCTGCAGCTTATGGTCAAACTGGCGACTGACAGGATCGGCCCGCCACAGTGCCCCAGCGAGCCTCCACTCTAGTGGGCCGGTGTGGAGGCGCCGGTTGATCCCCCGGCGCTGACAGCAAGCTCGTCTTGGAGGGGCTCGCCGGAGGACCCGGCCGATTGGTGCTCGGTCCATAGGTCCCTCGCGATCACCTGAATGGCGCTCGCCGCAGGAACCGCGAGCAGAGCGCCCACAAGACCACCGAGGGTGGACCCGACGATCCCGCCCAGCTCGACACCGACAAGGATCGCCAGCAACACCCAGAGAGGATTGAGGCGAACGGTCCGGCTCATCACCACAGGATTGAGGATATGGTTCTCCAGCTGTTGATAGACCAGGAACACCACAAGGGTCACTATCCCCGCCGGCAACGAATGCAGCAGGGCGACGGCCACAGTCGGCACGCCGGCCAAAAGCCCGCCCACAAGAGGGAGGAAGTCCACGACGCCCACCCAGATCGCGAGCACTCCCGCGTACGGGACGCCGGTGAGCCGCAGGGTCACGAAGACGACGATTCCCGCGATCAATGAGGTCGCGAGGTTTCCGAGCATGTAGCCGGCCACGGCTTGACCCACGTTGCCCAAGATCTTGTACACCCGAGCGGAGCGCTCGGGATGCATCCAATTGAGAACGCCACGGATCATCCGTGGCGCCTCGAGGAGGATGAAAAAGGTAAGTACGCCGACGGTGAAGAGCGCGACGAACCCGCTCACGACTGTCTTGCCTACCGCAAGGGCCGGGCGACCGAGGCCGCTGATCAAGGTCTCGAGCCGCGGCACGTTCTTTTTGACGTAGCTCTCCAGATGCAGGCGCTGCACCAGGTGACCGATCTGTCCTTTGCCGTGCTGCGCCTGGCGGACGAGGCTCGGCAGCTGCTTCGCGAAGCTCGTTGCTGAGGTATAGACCGGATGCACGAGGACATATCCGACCGTGCCCATCACCGCGGCCGAGAAGAAGAACACGACGACGGTGGCTATCCCGCGGCGGATCCCCCGGCGTTCCACGAAGCTGACAGCGGGGTGAAGGAGGGCACCCAGGAACAGGGACACAACTATCAACAGGACGACGATCCGCAGCCGCCACAAAAGGGCCAGAGCGAGGCCTACGGTCACAACAGCGCCCGTCGCGATGAACGCCGTGCGCGCGACCCGGAGGTCTTGGGCGTGCCGTCTTCCGGAGTGATCGAACTCCCGGTCGACTCTCTGCTCGGGCACCGCCTCAAGTCAACTCCATGCAGGACCGGCAAGGGTTGATCCAAAGCCACGACCCGAGCCGCCGCGACCCCTCGAGCGCGTCGCTCCCGACGCGAAACGGGCGCACGGTCGCCGGCTGTCGCCCAGACCTGCTCGCGCCTGCAAGCATGGTGCCATGGGCGACTCACCCGAGCACGACGGGCCAGTTGCTGGCCTGACCGCGCCACACCGTCGCCACAACCTGCTCGGATGGATACCCAAGCCGCTGCGTCACGGCATCACGGTCTTCGTGCTTCTGCTCTTTGTCGAGTACGTCGCCATTCCCAGTTTCCTGCACTCAAAGGCGCGCTCGTCCCTGAGCCAGTTGGGCCGCGTCAATTTCGCGTGGTTCCTCGCCGGCATCGCCCTCGAAGCCGGGGCGCTCGTCGCGTACGCCCGCCTGACACAGTCGGTGCTTCCGAACGACGGCCCAGGACTCTCACGGGTTCTTCGCATCGACCTGTCGACACTCGCTGTGAGCCACGTGATCCCCGGCGGAACCGCCGGGGGCACCGGGCTCGGCTACCGGCTCCTCACCTCGAGCGGGGTGAGCGGCCCCGATGCGGGTTTCGCACTGGCGACCCAGGGGATCGGCTCGGCCGTGGTCCTCAACGCCATGCTCTGGGTCGCACTGGTGATATCGATTCCGCTCCACGGCTTCAATAGCGCCTATGTGACCGTCGCGGTAGTGGGCGCGGTGCTGCTCGCCGCATTGGCCACGCTCGTCTTGTCGCTCACCCGAGGAGAGGCCCATGCCGTCCGGGCCCTACGGGCCGTTGCCAGGCGCTTGCCATGGGTCACCGAAGAGCAGATGGAAAAGCTCGTCCAACGCCTCTCCACGCGACTGCGGACGCTCGCATCGGACAAGCGGCTGCTCAAGAACGCGGTGTCATGGGCAGCCGCCAACTGGCTGCTCGACGCGGCTGCGCTGTGGGTTTTCGTCGCCGCCTACGGGCACGTCACGAGACCCATCGATCTTTTCGTCGCCTACGGGGTGGCGAACGTCCTGGCGGCGGTGCCGCTGACTCCGGGAGGCCTTGGCATCGTCGAGGCGGTGGCCGCAACCTCGCTAATCGGCTTCGGCGTCCCGGCGGGCATTGCCTGGCTTGGGGTGATCTCATGGCGCCTGTTCAATTTCTGGCTGCCAATCCCCGTCGGTGCTGGCGCCTACCTGTCCCTGCGAGTCAGCCGTGGCGCGGGCCTCAAGGAGCGCCGCGACGCGCTCGGGGGCATGACGAGGGCAAGGTACGCCTCAAACCCGCCGACGGGTGAGACGGCGGCCGTCAGGCCAGACCGGCCTCCTCACAGGCCAGGACCTGCATCTCCTCCGGCCCCGTCGGCACCACCTCAAGGCTGACCGGGACCTCGAACAGCTCCTGGAAGAGCTCCACCTTGCGCTGAAGCATCCAGCGCTCGAGCTCGGCGTCGCCCCGGGCGCTCACAACGATCTCGAGTTTCGTGCGGCTCGGCTCGACGCCGACGTGGCCGATGGCCTCGTCGTGTGCCGCGTCGAGACCATCCGCGATACGCAGGAGCGAGAGGATCCTCAGCACCCGGTCGCGGTCGTTGGGCTCGAGAGTCTCCCAGGCGCGGAAGGACTCTCGCGGACGTCCTCTGACGTGGTAGCGGCCGAGGCACGACAGCATCTGGATCTCGACGGGTGAGAAGCCCTTCAAGCCGCCGTTCTCTATGAGATAGGCGCTGTGGCGCGCGTGGCCGTCGTGGCTCACGTGCTCACCTATGTCGTGCAGCAGCGACGCGAGCTCGAGAAGCTCGCGATCGCCTCCGTCCAGCTCGTGCAAGCCGAGAGTCGAGTCGAACAGCTCGAGAGCCAGTCTCGCGACCTGGCGGGAATGGGTCTCGGGCCACCTCGAACGGTGGCACAGCGACAGGACCGAGGCACGACGGATCGCCCGCGGGTCGTTGCTGAACTCGACGCGGTCGTGCTTGGCGATCGTGGAGATGATGATCCCTTCGCGAAGCCCCCACTCCGACACGGTGAGCTCCTGCATGCCGGTCAGCTCCATGAGGACCTCGGTCACCGCGACGCCGGCGGGCAGGAGCTCGCAGCGTCGCGCTTCGATCCCGGCGAGCCGTGAGCGTTCCCAGCTCGGCAGCTCGTAGATGATCTCGCCCAGTGCTGCGAGCTCGCGGACACTGACCGTCAGCTGGTTGACAGACGGTGGCACGATGCCGTCTCGGCGTGCCGCAGCACCCCTGGCAAGAGCACAGAAGGTGCCAGATGTCCCGATCAGGAGCTTGGGTCCGCAGGCGAGGATGTCCTCGAGCACTTCGTCGAGCGACTCGGAGATCTTGTCCTTCAACCGTGCACGGTCCTTCTTGGTGGGCGGGTCGCCTCGCAGGTACTCGCTCGTGAGCCGCCCGACTCCAAGATGCAGGCTCAAGGCCAGGGTGAGGCCGAAGCGGTCGCCGACCGAGAGCTCGAGGCTTCCACCGCCCAAGTCCGCGCAGAGCGCCGGGCCCGGATCGATCAGCACGCTCGCCCGCACGGCCTCGAAAATCAGCTGCGCCTCGCGGATGCCACTGATTACCTCGATGGCGACACCTGTCGCCTCTTCAATCCGCTCGGCGACTTCCGGCCCGTTGACTGCCTGGCGCATTGCTGCAGTTGCCATGGCGACGATCTCATCGACTTGTTGCGCCTGTGCGATGGTCTTGAGCCGGCGGATCGTGTCGATCGCGGCACCGATCGCAGCTTCACTGAGCTGGCCTTCCCGCGCGACCGCATCGCCGAGCCGCAGCATCTCCTTTTCCCGCGCGAGCGGGACGAAGCTCCCGTCCGGCCTGGTTTCGACCACCAGCAGATGGAACGAGTTGCTACCCAGATCCAATGCGGCGATCCGCACGACCGCGGATCAGCTCACTGGTTCGGGCGAGCGACGCCTGCGGGCGCGGGCGACAGCGAGCTCTTGAAGCCGCTTTTGCGCGCTGAGCCCGAGGACGGGCACGACCCTCGTCCACGCCCCGTCGGGACCCAACTCCCAAGCGTTGGTGTCGTCGGCGAGATTCAGCTCGAGGGTCTCTTCGAGCCGGGCCTGCAGCTCGAGGTCGAGCACCGGGACTAAGACCTCGATCCTGCGATCGAGATTCCGCTCCATCAAGTCGCCGGAACCGATCGTGTAGCGCACCTCACGCTCGCCGCCAGGGTCTCCGAAGCGGAAGATGCGGGAGTGCTCCAAAAAGCGCCCCATTATCGAGCGCACAGTTATGCGTTCGGACAGCCCCGCCACCCCGGGCCGGAGGCAGCACACACCTCGCACCGAGAGATCGATCCGGACACCTGCCTGCGACGCGGCGTAGAGAGCGTCGACGACCTCCGGGTCCGTGAGCCCGTTCACCTTGATGGTGATGCGGCCCGCCTCGCCTACGGCCGCCTCCTCGGCTATCTGGCCGAGGACCCAGGGTCTCATGGCCTGGGGAGCCACCACGATGCGACGGTGGGCGACCGGACGGCCGTACCCGGTCAGGTGGTTGAACAGGTCGGTCAGGTCCTCACCGATCGCGGGATCGGCGGTGAACAGCCCGAGGTCCTCATAGACCTTCGCCGTCTCGGAGTTGTAGTTGCCGGTCCCAATGTGGCAGTAGCGACGCAGGCCGTCCTCCTCCCGCCGTACGACGAGAATGATCTTGGAGTGGGTCTTCAAACCCACGAGACCGTATACGACGTGCACACCCGCCCGTTCGAGCTGACGTGCCCAGAGGATGTTCGCCTGCTCGTCGAAACGGGCCTTCACCTCCACGAGCGCGGCGACCTGCTTGCCCTGCTCGGCCGCACGGACGAGCGCGGAGACGATAGCGGTGTCTTCGGAGGTGCGATAGAGGGTCTGCTTGATGGCGAGCACGTTCGGATCGTCGGCCGCCTGGGTGATGAACGCCTCGACCGAAGTCGTGAACGAGTCGTACGGGTGGTGAACGAGCACATTTCCCTCTCGCAGCACGGAGAACAAGTCGACGGGCCCGTCGCCGGCGCTCGCAAGCCGAGGTTGGGTCCTCGGCACCCAGGGAGCCTCGTGAAGATCTGCCCGGTCGATGGCGTGCAGTGCCCAGAGCTGGCCGAGGCCCAGGGGGGCCGAGCTTTCGTAGACGTCATCGGTCCCGAGCTCGAGCTCTTCCAGAAGCAGGTCGCGCACCTCCATCGGTGTTTCCTGGTCGACTTCGAGCCTGACCGCCCGACCGAACCGCCGGCGGCGAAGCTCGGTCTCGACCGCCGCGAGGAGGTCGTCGGCCTCGCTCTCCTCGAGATCGAGGTCCGCGTTGCGCGTGACCCGGAAGGCGTGGTGGCGCCCGATCTCCATGTGAGGGAAGAGCCTGGGCAGGTTCGCGGCTATCAGCTGTTCGAGGGCCACAAAGCGCGAACCACCGTTCAAGGGCACGAAACGGGGCAGAAGCGGCGGAACCTTCACCCGCGCGAACCGCTGCTCTCGAGTGCTCGGGTCCTCGACAAGAAGTGCCAGGTTGAGCGACAGGTTCGAGATGTAGGGGAACGGATGGCCCGGGTCCACCGCCAAGGGGGTGAGAACGGGGAAGATCTCCTTCTCGAAGACCCCGAGGACCCTCGCCTTCTCGGTCTCGTCGAGATCTTCGATGCTCGTGAAGTAAAGCCCCGCGGCGGCGAGACTGGGGACGATCGACGACTCGAACACCTCGTCGCTGCGCTGCATCAGTCGAATGCACTGCAGGCGGATGTCCCCGAGCTGCTGCGAGGCGGTTCGCCCGTCCGCTGAACGCCCACGAAGGCCAGCCGCCACATGGTCTTTCAGGCCACCGACGCGCACCTGGAAGAACTCGTCGAGCCCCGAGGAGAGGATCGCCACGAACTTCACACGCTCGAGAAGCGGGAGCGATGTGTCTGCTGCGAGATCGACGAGGCGATCGGCGAAGTCCAGCCAGGACAGCTCACGGTTGAGGAACCGGTCCGGGCGCCCCAAAGGGGTACCGGGCGTTATGACAGCGGCTTTCACGACCCAGACGCTACCGTGAAGTCGTGCAGCCCCTCGCCATAGGACCGAGGGTCAAACAGCGTCGCCGGAGCGAGCTCGGTCTCCTGCTCGTCGCTGTCGTCGTGATCACGCTCGCGTACCTGCTGGCCTCACTCGGAACCCGCGACGATCTTCCTCCCAATGCATTGAGATTCATAGGCATCACTGTGGCTCTGGCACTGGTCGTCCACCTGGCCAATCGTTTCCTCGCCCCGCAAGGCGACCCGGTCATGATGCCGGTCGTCCTCATGTTGAACGGCATCGGCTTTGTGATGATCTACCGGCTCGACGTCTCACCGCAGGTGGCCGCCGTCGCGTCATGGCACTACCAGGCGGCCTGGACGGCACTCGGTGTCGTGGCCTATGTCGTCACTCTGTTCGTCATCCGCCGTTCGCGCGACCTTGAGCGCTACCGCTACATGCTCGTGTTCGGCGCCCTCATCCTTCTCGTTCTGCCGCTCGCGCCGTATCTCGGCAGAACCTCCGAAGCCCAGTTGAACGGGGTCAAGCTCTGGATTCACGTCGGCCCGATCACCTTTCAGCCCGTCGAGATAGCAAAGCTCATGCTTGTGGTCTTCTTCGCCTCGTACTTCGTGGAAAAGCGCGAGATGCTCTCCCTGTCGACAAGGCGCGTCGGCAACCGGCTCATGCCAGATCTTCGTCCTCTCGGTCCGATCGCCGTCGCGTGGGTCGTCGCCGTGCTCGTGATCCTCCTCGAACACGACATCGGCTTCTCTCTCCTGCTGTTTGTGATGTTCATAACCATGTTATGGGTCGTAACCGGGCGTTGGACCTATGTCGTGGGCGGGCTGGTCGCGTTCGTCGCCGGTACGTACCTGGCCGCGCACCTGCCATTCGCCAAGACCCTGATCGACCAACGGGTGGGCGCATGGATCAATCCCTGGGCTCACTACAGCTCCTACGGATACCAGACCGTCCAGGGAGAGTTCGCGCTCGGACGAGGCGGCCTGACCGGATCGGGGCTAGGTCTTGGCACTCCTTATGACATCCCCGTCGCTTACAGCGACTTCATCTTCGCCGCCATAGGCGAAGAGCTCGGCCTGTTGGGCACGACAGCGGTGGTCGTCGGCTTCTTGCTCGTGGTGGGCGCCGGAATCAGAGCCGCGACGCGGGCCCGTTCAGAGTTCTCGCAGCTCGCCGCGGTCGGTTTCACCGCGATCCTCGGGTTCCAGTCGTTCTTCATCATGGCGGGCGTGGTTCGCCTACTCCCACTCACAGGCGTGTCACTACCTTTCATCGGATATGGCGGCTCGTCGCTCGTGGCGAACTACGTGCTGGTGGCCTTGCTGATGCGCATCTCTGACGAAGGGGCCACTCCGCCCGGAGTCGCTGTCGGGTTGAGCCACCCGGCGACTCGACTGCGGCGACGCTTGCTCGTCGCTGCCCGCAGTGCCCCTGCCCCTGCTGCTAGCTATTGGACGAACGACGTGGGCGCGTGGTCAGACCGGCCTTCACCACAAAGCGACGGAGCAGACACGGACCAAGGTGGCCCACCGGCCCAAGCGCCGTCCTGAGTCCGCATCCGGCTGACTGCGCCTGCAAAGACCGCGGCACCGCTGAACAACGCTTAACAGTGCAGACGTACTTCGCTGCTGATCTAGTTCGCGCCCATCGGATCGGTGCCGGCGACCGCGAGCACGGTGGGGTCGGCCATGATGGGCACCGGCAGCGTGTGGCGAAGCGCGAGCGCGATCGCATCCGAAGGCCGGCAGTCGATCACGCGCATGCCCGACCGGCCGGAGATAACCATCTCGGCGGTAAACGCGCTACCGCGGACTTCGGTGATCCGGACCACGTCGAGTGTCATCCCGAACTCCTCGAGGACATGAGCGAACAGTTCGTGCGTGAGCGGCCTCGGGGTCGCGAGCCCCCTCGCCGCGTAGCTGATGGCGATGCCCTCAGCCCCACCGACGGGGATCCGCAACTCGCGGAAGGGTGCATCTGCCTCCTGAAGGACGACGACCGGGTGCGTCGCCGGCAGGAGGAGCACCACGTCGACGAACACCATCTGCGACATCTCCGGCGGCGTGACCAGCGGGTCCGGCTCCTCGTCGGCAAACTCGTACGGCGCGACCGTCTCGTCGGGCTCAACGAGCCCCGGAGCTCGGTCGGTCGCGACCTGTCCGACATGGCCGTGCTCCTGCGGCTCTTGGAGCCCCGCGTCCTCGTCTTCGGGCCTGATAGCCCCGGACCGCTCGGGCTCTACCAGCTCGGCGTCGTCGGAGGTCAGTCCCACATCGAAGGCGAGCCCATCTCGGCTGTCGAGAACCGAACCGTCCCCGTTGGCGCGAGTCACCGCCTCCGACGCAGGCTCGGATTCGACGGCATCCTCGTCAGTGCCCATGGTGCTCATCGCCGGGCCAACCGGCGCATTTCGATATTGACCACGAGCCCGACCGTGGCGAAGAAGACGATCATGGCAGAGCCACCGTAGCTCACGAACGGGAGCGGGATACCGGCGATGGGGATGAGGCCGATGGTCATCCCGACATTCTGGAACACCGAGAAGGCGAGCAGCGCGAGCGCTCCCGAGCACAGCATCCGACCGAGGGGGTCCCTCGCGATCTGCGCGGCCCGCAGCAGCCGGAATGCGATCGCCCCGAACAGGGCGATGACTAACACTCCTCCCGCGAACCCGAGCTGCTCGCCGACGGCGGTGAAGATGAAGTCGGTCTGCTGAGCCGGGACGAAACCGCCATTGGTCGCGGCGCCGTGAAAGACACCAGTACCGAAGGCGCCTCCTGAAGCGATGGCCAGTATCGACTGGGCGAGATTCCAGTTGGCGCCGCTCGTCGCTGTGTTCTGGTGGAGAAACGAAGTGAAGCGCTGAAGCTCGTAGGCGTGGATCAGCTTGAAGTGAAGCGCCAGCGCAAGGCCTGCGATGCCCGCTACGGCCAAAACGAGGAGATACCTGAGCCGCGCGCCCGAGGTCACGATCATGACAGCGAGCACGACGCTCATGATCAGCGCCGTCCCGAGGTCTGGCTGCTTGTAGACGAGCAGGATCGGTACCCCGGAAAGGGCGAGCACTACGGCGATGTTCCTCGGGAACATCGCCTCCTGACGGCTGCAGTACACCGCGACCACGAGGATCAGCGCAAGGGCGGCGAACTCCGACGGCTGCACCTCGAGCGGCCCAACCGCGAACCAGCGTTGCGCGCCGAGCGAGACGTGGCCGAAGTGGGTGAGCACGGCAAGCAGGCTGAGCACGACCAGGCCATAGATCACATAGGCCCACTGCTCGAGCCAGTGATAGTCGATCAGTGCCACGACGACCATGACTACCAGGCCGATCGCGAGCCAGATGAGCTGGCGTTTCAGGTAGAACTTCGGGTCTACCCCGGCTGCGGCCAGTTCGACACGCGTCGCCGAGTAGACCATGACCGCTCCAAGGAGCGAAAGAAGCACGGCGCTGCCGACCAGGATGAAGTCACATCGGCTCACCAGATCCCAAGCCGGGTGCCTTTCCATACGATGGCTCCATCGAGCCGGCACGCTCTGATAGTGGGCGGCCATCACCGGCAAGGATAACGGGGACGGCCCCTCAACCCCCTTCGCCATCGCCTGAGCTCGCCATAGGTACCGTCTCCTGTGCACGGGTGCCTCCGGCAGATTCTCCGGATGTCTCTGCGCTCAGGCCTGCGGAACGACCGTGTCGAGCTGACCGACACCTCGCCACCTGGCCGCTCGAGCACGCCCGGCGGGACCGGTCACTCCGGTTCGTGCATCTCGCCGATCGGCTCTTCTGACGCCAACCGTGCCAGCTCCGTGGCGGCCTCGCGCGCCGCTGCGGTCCGGGCCTCGCCACCGACGACCGACCACATGACCCCGAGCGGGGGCTCTGCCCCGGTCCACAACCTGATCTGACGCGCGGCCTGGTAGACGAGCATCCCGAGACCGTTCCTGACAGTCGCACCCTGGCTCTCAGCCGCCGCCAGGAAAGGCGTCAGCGGCGGGTCGTACACGAGATCCACCACGAGTTGGCCGGCACCGAACCACAAGGGGTCGACCCCGGCGACTATGGCCGATTCCGCCTCGGCCGGTCCGGCGGATTCAGCGGGAGCCACGAGATCGGTCCGTCTCCCAGCTCGGGCGGGCGCGGCAAGCTCACCTGGTGCGGCCTCCTCTACACGACCCCCGTTCACCATGGCGGCGGGGGTCGCTTGAACGACCAGGTCCATCCCCCGGAGCTCGTCTGGCCGCCCGACCCTCACCACCTGGGGGGCCAACGCCGCGGCACGCCACGCCGGTGCCGCGGTCCTGTTCACGACGAGGATCTCTTCCGCGCCCGCCTCTGCGAGGCCCAGCACTGCCGCCCGGCCGGCCCCACCGGCACCGATCACTCCGCAGCGCCGGCCGGCCGGATCGAATCCCAGGTTCTCCCGAAGATCATCCAGCAGGCCGGCTCCGTCGAAGCTCTCCGCATGAATCGTCCCCGCGTCGAAGCTCAGCGTGTTCGCAGCCCCTAGGCGGCGCACCTGGCGAGAGCGACGGGTCGCCAGCCGGGCGACGCCATCCTTGTGTGGCATCGTGACCGAAAGGCCCCGGACCCCGAGAGCAACAGCGCCGGTGATCGCTCTGTCCAGCGATCCGGGCACGACTTCGAACGCGACGTAGGTCCAGTCGAGGCCCATGGCGGCAAAGGCCGCATTCTGCAGCGACGGCGAGAGCGAATGGCGGACCGGGAACCCGATGACTCCCACAACCGTGGTGGTCGAAACGGGCCAGGCGGCCATCGGACGTGCACTTGGCGTCATATCGGCCAACTGGCTCATGAGTCATCCCGATTCTGGTCAAGCCATGACTGGAGAAGCACGGTCGCAGCCACAGCATCGATCCCGACCCGGCGCGCACGCCTGGCGGCGCTCGGACGGACCGGTCGAGCTTGTGAGCGGCCCCGCCATCCACCGCGGGAGGCGACCGTTTCGGCAGGCAAACGACGGAGGCGGTCCGCTTCGACCGTCGTCAAGCGCTCATCGTGCAAGACCACGGGCACATCGAGCTCTGCCCGGAGCGCTGACGCCTCGGACGCAGCAGCGGACGCCGCGCGACCCCGATCACCCGCCAGAGTCAGAGGAAGCCCCACGACGACCAGGCCGGCATCGAACTGCGACACGAGAGCGGCGATCGCCTGGCGATCCGCGCTCATGTCCCCGCTTCTAGCGATCACCGAGTGCGGAGTCGCCAGCACACGCTGCGAGTCGCTGACCGACACGCCGATTCGCCGCTCCCCAAGGTCGATCCCGACCACTCGAGTTCCCACCGACGACCCCATCGTCAGTCGCCGCCTGCGCGTGGTTCATCCATCGGTCAGGCCTGCGCCTGGCCGTCGGGCGCTCGCGCAGGCCCCGGCACGGGTTCTCCGGCGCTGCGGCTCAGCGCTTGACTCAGCTTTGCCACAGCCTCGGCGACACCGGCTAGGTTCCTGCCGCCCGCGGTCGCCAATTCCGGGGTGCCGCCGCCTCCCCCGCCGACAGCAGTGGCGGCTACGACAGCAGCCGCTCGAGCGTCGATCCCCGAGCTCTTGGTTGTGGCGACTACGAGCGCGACCCGTTCGGGCCCGGTGACACCCACCAGGCCGACAGCCTCGACGCCCGGATGATCTCGAACAGCGATCGCAAGGTCCCTGAGCTCGCCCGCGTCAAGCCCGTCGCGACGACCAACCACCCTGCCGGCCAACGGACCTGCTGTCTCTGCGAATGCTCCGGCGGCCAGCTCGTGTGCCTCGTTGCGCAGCTGGTCCGAACGCAGGTTACGCAATTCCTCCTCGAGCACCCGTTGGCTGACCAGAAGCCGGTCGAGCGAGGATGTGAGCTCGGAAGGTTGGGTGCGCAACCGCTGAGAGGCCTCTTCGACCGTGTGCTCGAACGCACGCAGCCGCGCAAGAGAAGCCTTGCCGGTGACGGCTTCTATGCGTCGCGTGTTCGAGCCGATCGAGGCCTCCGAGACCACCTGCAACGGGCCGATGGTCCCCAAAGAGCTCACGTGCGTGCCACCGCACAGCTCGACTGAGTGGTGACCGGCCTCCACCACCCGCACGATGTCGCCGTACTTCTCACCAAAGAAGGCCATCGCGCCTTCACCCTCGGCCTGTTCGCGCGTCGACTCGTGGATACGGACGGGCTCGTTGGCCAGGACCTCGAAGTTCACGAGGTCCTCCACGCGCTCTATCTCCTCCTCTGACATCGGCCCGAAGTGGCTGAAGTCGAATCGCAGGCGGTCCGGGGCGACGAGCGAGCCCTGCTGGCGAACATGATCGCCCAGCACCCTGCGCAGCGCCCAGTGAAGAAGGTGCGTTCCGGTGTGATTGCGACGGATCGACTCGCGGCGGTCGGACTCGATCGCGGCGACTGCTTCCTGTCCGGCCTCGATCGAACCCTCGATCAGGTAACCGAGGTGCCGGGTCAGGCCCTCGACCACCGACGTCGCGTCCAGCACACGGACCTTGCCGGTAGATGTGGTGACCGTCCCGGTGTCACCAACCTGGCCACCGCCCTCGGCATAAAAGGGCGACCGGTCGAGGAACACCTCGATCAGCTCCGCACCGTCGGGCGCGCTCTCACCGTCGATGTTGGCGAACGACTTGTCGACCGAGCTCGGCACGACCGCCAGTATCCGTGACTCAACGGAGGCCTCCTGGTAGCCGAGGAAGTGCGTCGGACCGAACACGGTCCTGATCTCGCTCCACGCGGCGGTCACTCCCTCCGGCGCCGAGGTGACCGCCCGGCCCGCCTCACGGGCGCGTTGGCGCTGCTCTGCCATCGCCAGGTCGAAACCCTGACGGTCGACCTCGATCCCGCGCTCGCGCGCGATCTCCTCGGTCAGGTCGATCGGGAAGCCGTAGGTGTCGTGCAGCTGGAAGGCGACGTCTCCCCCGACGGCCGAGCCACCCGCCGCCAGCTCCGCCTCGAGCAGGGTCGTGCCGGACCGCAGCGTGCGCAGGAACGCCTCCTCCTCGTGCAGGGCTATCCGCTTTATGAGCTCCCGGTCGCGTTGCAGCTTGGGGTACGCCGTTGCCATGACCTCGGCCACCACGTCGATGACCCCCGGGGTCACGAGTCCTTTGGCGCCCAACCGCTGGGCCACGAGCACAGCCCGGCGGATGAGGCGCCGTAGCACATAGCCGCGGCTCTCGTTCGAAGGGAAGACCCCGTCAGAGATGAGGAAGGTGAGGGTGCGGGCGTGGTCGGCGACGATGCGAAGGCCGATGTCGGTCTCCTCGGTACTCCCGTAGACCCGGCCCGTGGCTGCCGAGGCGGCCTCGAGGATCGGCGCGACGAGATCGGTGTCGAAGACCGACTCGACGCCCTGGATCTGGGTGAGGATCCGGTCGAGCCCGGCTCCGGTGTCGATGTTCCGCCGCGGGAGCTCGGTGAGCGAACCGTCATGGTGCCTTTCATACTGCATGAACACCAGGTTCCAGAGCTCCACATAGCGCTCTCCGCCCTGAGCCGGTCCACCGCCGGGCCCGTACTGCGGTCCCCGGTCGAAGAAGATCTCCGAGCACGGGCCACAAGGTCCCGTCTCACCCATCTTCCAGAAGTTGTCCTCGTCGAGCCGCTGCAAACGACCTCCGAGCAGGCCGGGTACGTCGCGCCAGAGAGCTTCGGCCTCGTCGTCAGAGACGTGGACCGTGACCCAGAGTTGCTCGGGGTCGAGACCCAGACCCTCGGTGAACAACTCCCACGCGTAAGCGATCGCAAGATCCTTGAAGTATTCGCCGAAGCTGAAGTTCCCCAGCATCTCGAAGAAGGTCACGTGCCGCGACGTGGTGCCGATCACATCGATGTCGACGGTGCGCACACATGGTTGCACCGTCGTCGCCCGGGGCCCCGGCGGCGGGGACTCGCCCAGGAAGTAAGGCTTGAACTGAACCATGCCCGCGATCGTGAAAAGCATCGTCGGGTCGTTCGGCACCAGACTCGCTGCCGGGAGCGCGAGGTGACCACGATCGACGAAGAACTTTGTGAAGGTGTTTCGCAGCTGGTCCGCGTTCACCTCTCGCCTCACTTCTCCTTGGCTGTGTCTAGTTGTCCGAGCTCTGAACCCTGTTCGCCCCGCCGTGCCCGCCAGCGCTCGGCGAGCCCCTTCTCGGCACCGTGTTGCGAAGGCTCGTAGTAGCGACGCCCGAGGAGTCCTTCTGGCAGGTAAACGGCTTCGACGAACCCTCGTGGGTCATCGTGAGGATACTCGTAGCCCACGCCGTGCCCGAGCTCCCCGGCGCCGCGGTAGTGAGCGTCGCGCAGCTCCGGCGGCACAGGCCCGAGAGGGCGTCGCCTGACGTCACCCTGTGCCGCCCACCACGCGAGCGCGGCGCGGTTCGACTTAGGGGCGAGCGCGAGGTGCACGACTGCTTGGGCCAGGTTCAAGCCGGCCTCGGGAAGCCCGACGAACTCGACTGCCTGGGCCGCCGCGGTGGCGATGCCAAGTGCGTGCGGATCGGCCATTCCAACGTCTTCGCTGGCCAGGATCACAAGTCGCCGTGCGACAAAACGCGGGTCCTCGCCTGCCTCGAGGAGGCGGGCCATCCAGTAGAGGCCCGCGTCGGGATCCGAACCTCGCACACTCTTGATGAGAGCCGAGATCAGGTCGTAATGCTCCTCGCGGCCATGGCGGAAGGCACGCGTCTCGCGAGCACCCTCGATGTCCTCGATGGTGATCGTGGGCAACTGTGCGGGTGCGGCGCCCGGCTCTACCGAGGTGCTCCGGGCTCGCGCCCGCGCAAGGGCCATCGCCACTTCCAGGGTCGTCAGCACCGCCCGGGCATCACCTTCGGCCAGGTCGACCAGACGTGCCAATGCGTCCGGACCGGCCTCGAACCCCTCGACGCGCAACGCACGCTCTACCAGCTCGCGAAGCTCTGCCGGCCTCAGCGCCTCGAACCGCCAGAGCGTCGAGCGACTGAGCAGCGGGGCGTTCAGAGCGAAGAACGGGTTCTCCGTAGTCGCGCCCACAAGGATGATCACCCCCTCCTCGACACCCGAAAGGAGAGCGTCCTGCTGGGCCTTGTTGAAACGATGTACCTCGTCGAGGAACAGGATCGTCCCCCGGCCTTCGGCACCGAGTGCGAAGCGGGCTTGGTCGAGCTCGTTCCGCACGTCCTTCACTCCGGCATCGACTGCCGAAAGCGCCCGGAACCGGCGAGCCGTGTGCTCCGCGAGCAGGCGCGCCACCGTCGTCTTGCCCGTGCCGGGAGGACCGAAGAACACCGCAGAGCTCAGCCGGTCATCCTCCAAAAGAGCGCGAAGCGGGGCACCAGGACCGAGAAGATGGCGTTGGCCGACGACTTCGTCCAGCCGGGTGGGGCGTAACCTGGCCGCCAGCGGCGCCCGGACCTTCAGGTCGTCTGCGGCCGCGACATCGAACAGGTCGGGAGGGTGGCCGCTGCCCGCCCGGCTGGAAGGGCCGGGCGTCACGCTCCGGACACGCGCGACGCGCCCGACGCTGGAGGCGACACGACCCGGATACCCAGCTCTGCAAGGGCCTTGTCCGTCAGGGGCTTCGGAGCGCCTGACATCAGATCGGCCCCGGACTGGGTCTTCGGGTAGGCGATCACCTCACGGATGTTGTCCTCGCCGGCGAGCAACGCCACAAACCGGTCCAGACCGACCGCAAAACCACCGTGCGGCGGAGCACCGTAACGGAACGCTCCGAGAAGGAAGCCGAAACGTGACTCTGCGTCCTCGTCGGTTATCCCGAGCGCCTTGAAGACGCGGCGCTGGACGTCCGCGCGGTGGATACGGATGCTCCCCGACCCCAGCTCCCAGCCGTTCAGCACCAGGTCATAACTCTGTGAACGCACCCTCAACGGATCTGTCTCGAGCATGTCGATGTCGTCGGGGTGCGGCATCGTGAACGGGTGGTGCGCCGCGACCAGGTGTCCCTCGTCGTCGACGCCCTCGAAGAGGGGGAACTCGGTGATCCAGCAGAAGCGGAACGGCCGTTGGCTGACGGCGGGCTGACCAAGGTCGAGGCGCAGCTGGCCCAGCACCTTGCACGTAGGTTCCCGCTCACCTGCGACGACGAGCACTAGGTCGCCTGGCTCGGCGGAGGTCGCATCCACGATGCGGCGCTGGTGGGCCTCGGAGATGAACTTCGCGACCGGGGACTCGAGCACGTCTTCCGCCCGTGCTCGCATCCACACGAGGCCCGCAGCCCCGAGCTGCTGTGCACGAGCGACAAGCGCGTCGAGGCGGCTCCGTGGCCACTCCCCCGCCCCGGACACCGAGATGGCACGGACACAAGGCGCCTTGAAGGCGTTGAACTCAGCGCCGGCGACGGACTCGGTGAGGTCGACGAGCTCCATCCCAAAGCGCAGGTCCGGCTTGTCGGTCCCGAACCTGTCGAGAGCCTGGTTCCAGGTCATCGTGGCGATCGCAGGTGGCCGCTCACCGCTGACCGCGAACGTCGCTTCGATGACGGCCTCGCTGACGAACTCGAGGATCTCTGCCTGACCCACGAAAGATGCCTCGATGTCGAGCTGGGTGAACTCGAACTGTCGATCCGCACGTAGGTCCTCGTCCCTCATGCAGCGAGCGATCTGGTAGTAGCGGTCGAAACCGCCCACCATGAGCAGCTGCTTGGCGATCTGAGGACTTTGTGGCAAGACATAGAACGAGCCGCGCTGCAGGCGCGACGGGATCGCGAACTCACGTGCTCCTTCGGGCGTCGGCGTCCACAGCAGAGGAGTCTCGATCTCGACGAACCCCTGGCGTTCCATGGCCCTGCGCAGCGCGCTGTTCACCTGTGCACGCAGCCTCAAATTGTGCTGCATACGGTCGGTGCGCAGGTCGAGGTACCGGTAGCGCAGCCGTACCGCCTCGTCGGTCTCCGACCGCGCGTCGAGCGAGAACGGCGGGGCTTCCGCACTCGAGAGGAGCTCGACCTCGCAGTCGCCGAGCTCGACCTCGCCCGTCGACAGCCCGGGGTTCACCTTGTCCTCCGGACGAAGACGTACGGTGCCCGTCACGCGGAGCACCTGCTCGGCTCGCAGGTCGCGTGCTCCGTCGACGACGCACTGGATGATCCCGGTGTGATCGCGGAGATCCGCGAATGCCAGGTGCTCACCGTGCTCGCGCCGGCGCGCCAGCCAGCCGCATACGCTGACTGTCCTCCCAGAATCTGCAGCCCGCAGGGAACCGCAATACGCGGTACGCAGTCCTGCGGGAACCAATGTCTCGTCGCTCGTCAGGCTCATCTCGACCTCGTGATCTGACCGAGACGAGCTACAAGCCCGTTTCGGTCCACTTTCTCTTGCAAGTGCGCGTCCGAACCGCGCAGCACCCGGATGGTGACAAGGCCCGCCGCGACATCTTCTGCACCAACGATGCAGGCCACTCTCGCGCCCGAGCGGTCCGCTGCCTTCAATTGCGCCTTCATAGAGCGTGCATCGAACGCCCGATCTACGGCCAGGCCGGCAGCCCTCAGCTCATGGGTGAGCTCGAGCGCGATCCCCTCCCGGCTCGAGTCCACGACAAATGCGTCGAGGGCGGTGCTGAGCCTAAGGTCACCGGGAGAAAGGACGCCGTCTGCATTGCATGCGAGCAGGATCCGCTCGATGCCCGCTCCGAAGCCGACGCCGGACACCTCCGGGCCACCGAGCGCGGCCACGAGCCCGTCGTAGCGGCCGCCTCCTCCGACTCCCTCGAGGACGTCCGAGCCGTACTCGAAGGTCGTACGGGTGTAGTAGTCGAGACCCCGGACGAGGTAGTCGTCCTCCTCATAGGTGATGGCGAGCCGGTCGAGGCCACCGAGGACCGCGGCGAAGTGCAGCCGGCAGTCCTTGCACAGCGCGTCACGCAGCTTCGGCGCGCCCGCGCTCAGTCCCCGGCATTCCGGGCGCTTGCAATCGAGGATGCGCAGGGGGTTCGCGGACCACTTGTAGCGATGCTCGTCGCACAATTCGTCGGCGTGCGACTCGAGATAGGCCGCCAACTGCGCTCGATAACCCGGAGCGCAGTTGTTGTCCCCGAGGGAGTTGACCCGCAGACGCAACGACGACAGTCCAAGGTCCGCGTACAGCGCGGCCAGGAGCGAGATCACCTCCACGTCGGCCATCGGATCGTCGGTGCCGAGAGTCTCGACGCCCAGCTGGTGGTGCTGGCGGAACCGCCCAGCCTGGGGCCGCTCGTAGCGGAACATGGGCGCCGCGTACCAGGCCTTGAAAGGCAGCACCGGGGAATGCTGCACAAAGGCCCGGACTACCGAGGCCGTGCCTTCGGGGCGTAGCGCGATGTCGCGACCACCGCGATCGGTGAACTCGTACATCTCCTTTGTGACCACGTCGGACGAGTCCCCCGAGCTCCGGCGGAACACCTCGGCGTCCTCGAAGCCCGGGCTGACGACCAGGCCGAACCCGAAGCGTTGGGCGAGAACGGCAAAACGTCCTACGAGCTCAGACCAGCGCGCGCTCTCCGGAGCGAGGATGTCCTGGGTTCCCTTCGGGGACTGGAAGCGGGTCACCCGCCGGACGGTGCTAGAGCACCGCTCCTCCCGGGAACAAGCCGGTAGGCGTCGTAGACGCTGTCCAGCAGCCTGAGATTGTCCAGAAGCGAGTCGAGGTGCTCGGGATCGGCGAGCTCGAATTCGAAACGCATGCGGCTCACCCTATCTGGCGTCGTATGGGTCGACGAGGAGATGATGCTCACGTGGTGCTCTGAGAGCACCTTGGCGACGTCGGCCAGGAGCCGGTTCCGGTCCAGCGCCTTGACCTCGATCGCGGCGACGAAGACTCCCGTGCGGTCCTCGTCCCACTCCACCTCGATCAGGCGCTCCTTCTCGTCAGCGGCGAGGGCGATCGCGTTCGCACAGTCCTCCCGGTGCACCGACACTCCGCGCCCACGCGTGACAAAGCCGATCACCCGGTCTCCCGGCACCGGCGTGCAGCACCGGGACAAACGGACCATCACATCGTCGAGACCCTCGACGTAGATGCCTGTCGAGACGCGACGGTGGCTCGGCCTCCTGGGCTGGAGGGCTGTCGAAGGCAGCTGCTCCTCGCCCTCGCCCCCGCGGAGCTCTCGCTCGATGCGTTGGACGAGCGCCTGTCCCGAGACGTGGCCTTCGCCGATCGCGGCGTGCAGCGAGTCGAGGTCGGCGTGACCGAGCGATGTCGCTACGGCCAGCAGTGCGGGCGAGCTCTGGAGCTTCTGGACCGGGAGCCCTCCACGTCTGAGTGCCCGCGCCAGTTCCTCGCGCCCGGTCTCGATCGCGTCCTCGCGACGCTCACGGGAGAACCATTGACGGATCTTGTTGCGGGCTCGCGGCGAGGCGACGATCTGCAACCAGTCACGAGAAGGGCCCGCCGATGGAGTCTTGGATGTCACGATCTCGACTGTGTCGCCCGAATGCAGCTTCGAGTCCAGTGGGAGCAGGCGCCCGTTGACCCGCGCCCCGACACAGCGGTGCCCGACCTCTGTGTGGATCGCGTACGCGAAGTCGACAGGCGTCGCGCCTGCGGGCAGGGTGACAATCAGGCCCTTCGGGGTGAAAACGTACACTTCGTCCTGCTCGAGGTCGATCTTCAGCGTCTCAAGAAACTCCACGGGGTCAGGGGTCTCCCGCTCCCAGTCGACGATTCGTTGCAGCCAGGCGATCTCGTCTGTTGAGCGCGCGCCTCGTTGGGCCGAAGCCTTGCTGGCGGCTGCGGACTTGCCACCGGAGGACTCCTTGTAGCCCCAGTGAGCGGCGATCCCGTACTCGGCGCGCCGGTGCATCTCTTGGGTCCGAATCTGGATCTCGAGCGGCTTGACCCGCGGACCGACGACGGTGGTGTGCAGGGACTGGTAGAGGTTGAACTTCGGCGAGTTGACGTAATCCTTGAATCGGCCCTGAACCGGTGGCCAAAGGGCGTGCACGGTCCCGAGCGCCGCCCAGCAGTCCTTCTCGGCGGTGACGACCACACGGATCGCCACCAAATCGTGAATCTCGTCGAACTCCTTGCCCCGCACCACCATCTTCTCGTAGATGCTCCACAAGTTCTTCGGGCGTCCGGTGACCTCAGCCTCGATCCCGGCCGCGCCGAGCCGGGAACGGACGACCTCCAGAACCTCGGCGAGCTCTACCTCACGCCGCGGAGCGCGCGTGGCGACCATCTGTGCGATCTCCGCGAAACGCTTCGGATGAAGCGTCTCGAACGCAAGATCCTCCAACTGCCACTTGATCTCCTGGATCCCCAAGCGATGGGCCAGCGGAGCGTAGATGTCGCGGGTCTCCTCCGCGGTGCGTCGCTGCTTGTCCTCGGGCATCACCGACAACGTCCGCATGTTGTGCAGGCGATCCGCCAGCTTGATGACCAGCACCCTCCAGTCACTCGCCATCGCGATGAGCATCTTGCGCATCGTGGCGGCTTGCTGCGCCTCCCTTGAGTCGAAACGGAGCCGGTCCAACTTCGTGACCCCGTCGACGATCGCCGCCACCGCCGGACCGAATTCCCCTTCGATCTGGGCCAGAGTCACGCCGGTGTCCTCGACCGCGTCGTGAAGCAAGGCCGCGGCGGCACTGACTGTGTCCAGCCCGAGATCGGCGATGATGGTGGCAACGGCGACTGGATGGGTGATGTACGGCTCGCCGGAGAGCCTGAGTTGACCTTCGTGAGCCTTGGCCGCCAGGGCATGCGCCCGTCTCACCAAGTCGAGATCCTCGCCGCCACGCCGGGTCCTCAGGGTCGAGAGAATCCCTTCCACTTCAGAAGTTGGGGGCGGGATGAGGGCCCGGGCGGGGTTCTCCGGGGACACCTCACCAAGTTCGCCAGTCGACCCGGCCAACACTGGATCGACCACGGACATGACCTAAATCTACCTGTTGAGAGTGACCCGACCAGCGTGTTCACACCAGGCCGGCGGTCGCTCGGGCTCATGGCTCAAATAGACTTCCTGGTTAGGACCTCGACACAGAATCGACGCCGGCAGAAAGGACCAGCCCGTGACCACCACCTCGGACCTCGGGCTCGACCCGGATGAAGGGCTCGAGACACCTGTCGCCCGTCGCGCCGCGCCGCCGTCGCTCCGGCCCGCGCTCGTGGTTCTCACATGCGCGGTCGTACTGTCGGTTGGCGGCTTCGCTGTTGCCCTCATCGGCAGCGGGCAGTCGGCTCCATCGACTGTCACCGGCCTCGCAACGCCGGTGCCGGGCGTGAACCTCTCCGCGGTGAACGCGTCAAGAGTGCTGCAACGGATCTCGACCGGTGACCTGCCGCCGCGCGACATCTCCGAGGCGCTGGTCGTGCCCAATGGTGCGCGGATCCTCAGCACGACCGCCCAAGACGCCGGCGTCGACCAGTACGACCGCAGCATCTACTTCCAGCTCGATGCCAAGTCCACCGAGCTCGTCCAGTTCTACCGGACAGAGCTCGGCAGAGCTCACTGGACTCTTCTCGGGACTTACCCGTTGGCTAGCGGAGGAACCGAGCTCTTGGCCCAGCGGACGGGATCCGACGGCTACGAGTGGGAGGTTGGAGTCGAAGTCACCACGGTCAGCCCCGCGATCTCGCCCTCGCTCGCCGGCGACGGGCAGACCTCGGCCGCGATTGGACTGAGACTTCGGCTGTTCGTGGTCCCCGACAGCGGTTCTTGACCCTGATCGGCGTGCTGGGACTCTTCTGTACCCCGATTAGTGATTGGGCTGAGAAGGACTGCCCAGGTCAGAAGGTCGAGCGGGTAGATGAGGTACCCGAAGCGCGTCGCGGGAGCGAGGAGCGTGGCCAGCAGCATGGCAAGACCGCTGAAGCCAGCCGCGGTCTGCGGGCTCGACGGCGTTCGCTTCCATAACCCGTAACCCACCGCCACCAGACCAACGAGCGTGAGGATCGTGATCAACTCCGGCTTGGCCCCCGGGAAGAGCGACACGAGCTCCTGACCGAGGAGCGGGCTAGCCGCGGGTGACTTCACCTTCGTGAGCCCCAGAGGGAACCGGATCGCGTTCAGCATGAAGGCGTGGGGGGCGAGGCCTACGCCGACGCCGAGAACCGGGACAACAATCGCCGCGGCAGCCAGTGAGTACCGCCAGACCGCACGGCCTCCCCGCTTGTCCCATTGGCCTAGAACCAGCAGGATCAGCAACGGCCACGCGGTGAACTTGAGGGTAGCTGCGAACCCCATCGCCACCCCGGACCACAAAGGACGTCGGCGGGTCGCCAGTGCTAGGCCTAGCAGCATCAGCGCGATGACGGGAAGGTCATCGCCACCGGTCACCATCGGCAGAGCCCCACTCGGCAGGATGACGATCACCTGGAAGATTCGCCATCGTCGCCGCGAGGTTGTCTCCGCTATGAGAAGTGCGCCCGCGATCACGAGCAGGGAGAAGCCGGTCAATGGAATCCGGGCGTCCTTGAACTCGGGCGGACCGGATGTGGCGTTGACGAGCCCGAAGGGGATCATCCCGGGCAGGTATGGGAAGAACGAGTTCTCAGACTGGCTGGTCACCGAGGTGCCGATGGACTTCGGGTTGGAGAGGTAGCAGTTCTTGTCATGCGCGACCCGATCCGCGCAGGCCTCGATGACAGTGACCTCGTTCTGGACGTGCGCACCGGGCTTGGCCTCAGCGCGCAGGATCACCTCGACACTTAGCGGCACGAGCACGACCGTCGCGAGAAGCCCGAGCACGAGATAGCGACGCAGTCTGTCGCCAGCGCCGCCCACGTCTGGCTTGACGAGCCGGGCGCGACGGCGGCTCACGACCCAGCAGATGACCGTCGCAACCGCATAGGGCCCGAGCGCCATCTCTGCCCACTGGCGGTAGTCGTCGCTGACGGCCAGAGCCATCGTCCCCAAAGCGAAGACCGTCGCCAGCAGATAAAGAAGGGCGTCCTGCTGGAGAACCGGAAGGGCGACGAGACGGTCGCGCCAGGTGAGCAACTTGCTCGTGATCGCGGCCATCTTTCAGAGCGTACCGGGCTGGTGGCGTCGCGCGGCAAGCCGACGCGAGTTCAGCCGCACGAGCGTCGGACCTCGCGCGAACGTCGGCTGGGGGTGTAGCGCAGACAGGGCTTGACCGTCCGGAATCCCTTCGGGAATCCTTCCTTTGCTCCACGCTTGTCGAACTCGCCCTTTCAGCGCGACCCCTCTCCGAGCTCGGTCGCGCAGACCGACGTGAAGTCCTTCAGGTGTAAGAAGAGGGTCCCCCATCCGCCACCGAGCCGGTTGTGGAATCTGATCGTGCCTTGGGGCGTCTCCGCCGTGAAATCCGGCTTGAGGTAACCGAGTTGAATCCCATGCTGTTGCTCGCCATGTCTTCTGCCCAGGAGTCCTCCCACCCGACGAGACCGAGGCAGATTCGATGACATCGGTCAGTGCCCTTTACCCCGCAGTGCCGATGGCCGGATGCCATCTCGGGCCCAGGTGCACGCCAAAGCGGTGCGGGCTCCCAAGGCCTCGAGCGACACCCTAGGGCAACAGGAGATGCCCGAGCCGGCGGGACGCGCCTACAAGGCCTGTCGCGCCGAGCAAAGCCAGATAGCACGCGTGCACGAGGAGCGCCGGGCCCAACACACCGGTGTCGAGGCCGCGCAACAGGGCCACGCCCTGGTAGAGCGGCGTGACCATGATCACGATGCGGAGCCAGCCCGGGTACAGCGACAGCGGGTAGAACACGCCCGAGAACAGGAACAGCGGGACGATCGCGAGCGAGACCAGATCGAAGTCCTGCCAGCTGCGCATGTAACAGGTGCCGAACATCCCAAGGCCCCCGAATGCGAAGCTCACCAGCATGGCGGCCGGCAGGCAGAGCACTGCCCACCACGACGCGATCAGCCCGAGCGCGGCCATCACCGTGAGGAACGCGATCGAATAGACGGTGCCTCGGATGAGCGACCAGGCCAGCTCCCCGATCGCGACGTCGCGCACCCCGAGTGGCGTCGCGAGCACTGCGTCGTAGGTCTTCGCGATCTTGAGCTTGAAGAAGATCCCGAAGGTTGCGTCGAAGATCGCGCCGTTCATGGCCGAAGACGCGAGCAGACCTGGCGCGACGTAGTCGGTGTAGGGGATGGAACTGCCGCCGATGGCGAGATGACCGACGAGATGATTCAGCCCGAGACCGATCGACAGCAGGTAGAACAGCGGCTCGAAGAACCCGGACACGAGGAATATCCACCCGCGCCGGTACGCGATGACGTTGCGCTCGACGAGCAGGCGTGCCCGGCCCCGACCAAGTCCGACTGGCGGGAGCACCCGCAGTGGGAGTGTGAGCATCGGCACGCCGGAGCTGCTCATGAGGGCCGCCTCATTGCACGAGCCTCCGGCGATAGGTGACCCTCGCCGCCAGGACACCACCGACGAGCATCGCGAGGAGATAGCCGGCATGCCCGAGGGCGTCCCAACCTCCGAGGTGTCCGAGCACGAGACCTCGGCAAAGAGTCACGCCTTGATACAGCGGAGTGCACCTGGCGACGACCTGCAACCATCCGGGCAATTGCGCGACTGGGAAGAAGGTCCCCGAGAACAAGAAGAGCGGGACGATGCCGAAGCGGTAGAGCACCACGAACGACTGGTCGGTCTCACGGGTGGCGCTGAACGCCATCACGGGGGCGGCGAAGGCCGCGCCGGTCAAGACCGCGGCCGGGAAGGCAAGCACCGCCCATCCGGAAGGCACCGTGTGAAATGCCGCCATCACAGCCAGGAAGACGCCTGAGGCCAGGGCGACACGGGTAAGGATCCACGCGAGGTGGCCGTAGAGGACGTCGGTCACCTCGAGCGGTGCGGCGAGCATTGCCAAATAGGTCTTCAGCCACTTGATACCCGCCATGACCGGGAACGTCGACTCGTTCGTCGCGATCTGCATGGCCGTGCCCGCCAACAATCCGGGCGCGAGGAACCAGAGGTAGCGCACTCCACCCACCGCCTGGTTCGACCCGTGATCGATCAGGTGACCGAGCCCGACGCCGATCGCGGCAAGATACAGGACCGGGTAGAGGAAGGTCGTGGTGACCGATCCCCTCCAGGTCCGCTTGTACGCGAGCAGGTTGTACTGGTATGCCCGCAGCGCTGGCGACAAGCGCGCGCGGCGCTGGCGGGTCGCGACAGCCGAAGGCAACTGCGGGAAGAAGCTCAATCGACGAGGCTCCGGCCTGTCAGGTGCAAGAAGACGTCCTCGAGCGTTGCCCGCCTGACCAAGGCTGCGATCGGCGACGCCCCGCGAGACCTCACGGCGTCGAGCGTGGCGTCTCCTTGGTCGGTGTAGAGCAGTAGCCGGTCAGGCAGCACCTCGACGCGCTCGGCAAGGTCGGCGAGTCTCTCACCGTGGACCTGGTGACCCTCGGGCTCGAAACGCAACTCCACGACCTCACGGGTGGACCACTGCTCGATCAGCTCGCTCGGCGAGCCTGCCGCCGCGATGCGCCCTGCGTCCATCACGACGAGCCGGTCGCACAGCTGCTCGGCCTCGTCCATGTAGTGGGTCGTGATGACGAGGGTTACGCCTTCCCGTTTCAGCCGGTAGAGGCGGTCCCAAAGCAAGTGCCGCGCCTGGGGATCGAGGCCGGTTGTCGGCTCGTCCAGGATCACGAGGCTCGGAGACGACACCAGAGCTCTCGCGATGGTGAGACGGCGGCGCATGCCTCCCGACAACGGGTCCACGCGCTGATCCGCCCTCTCGGTCAGGCGGGCGAACTCGAGCAACTCCTCCACGCGCTCGCGCAACTGCTTCCTCGGGAGGCCGAAGTAGCGCCCGTACAGATAGAGGTTGTCCCTGACGGTGAGTTCCAGATCGAGGGTGTCGTCCTGGGGGACGAGGCCAATCCGGCTCCTTATCTGCGGACCGTCGCGCATCGGATCAAGGCCGAGGACCTGCAGTGTGCCGCCGGAGATAGGCGACAGGCAGGCGATCATTCGCATCGTCGAGGTCTTGCCTGCTCCGTTCGCGCCGAGGAAGCCGAACGCCTCCCCGACTTCGATGTCGAAGTCAACCGCGTCGACAGCGGTGAACTCGCCGAACCGCTTCGTAAGGCCCTGCGCCTGCACCGCGGTGCCAGCACTGTCGCCGGCGCCCTCGTCCGAGGTGGACACGGCTAGTGGGCCATGCCGAAACGAATCACTTGGCCCCCTCGGCCTCTGGCTCACGAGCGCGCCCTCCCCCAGGCGCACCGCGAATACTACCTGCCCAGTCCCTCTCGCCCGCCATCTGTGTAAAGGCCTCCGCAAGCCGTTGCCGAGACCAGAGCCTAAGCTGTGTCGAGCGTGCTACAAGCTCCTGTTTGGCGTGGTTTCCGGCCAGGCATCATCACCCTCGTCGTGAGCATGGGAGCCGCGACTGGCGCATTGCTCCCGCTCCGCAACAGCTTGAGCTTGGCGGCAGCGGCTCTCGTCTTCGTCCTGCCTGTCGTCGGGGCCATGCTGCTCGGCGGGGCGCGCGTCGGACTGCTCGGCGTCGTGCTCGGTTTCGTCGTGCTCGACGTCGTGTTCATCCCCCCTTACGGAACTCTGACGGTGGGCAGCGGGCAGAACTGGCTGGCGCTCATCGTCTACGTCGCAGTCGTCCTTCTGGTCG
Organism: Acidimicrobiaceae bacterium; assembly: GCA_003140595.1. Classification (GTDB taxonomy): domain Bacteria; phylum Actinomycetota; class Acidimicrobiia; order Acidimicrobiales; family Bog-793; genus Fen-455. The sequence continues at coordinate 36,518 of PLKG01000091.1, forward strand.
CGGTCGTCGTGTCCCGACTGCAGCAACTGAGAAGCGACTCGGCGCGACGCGCGGCCGACTCGCGCCAGCTCCTCCAGCTGTCCGAGCTGCTCGTCGCGGACAAGCCCTTGCGAGAGCTGCTCGCCGTTATCGCTTCGAGCGTCCGGAGCGCCTTCAACTTCGAGACAGTCGCCCTCCTCTTGCCCTCGGTCGCGACCGGTTACCTCGAGATCGTCGCATCCGACGGCACCGAGCTCGGGGGCGAGTCACTGGACCGCCTCCTGCCTGTCCCGGGCACGCCAGCGTCACTCACGGGCAGCATCGTCGCCGGCGCACTGCTGCGACAGATCCCATTGACGGCGACGGGCCGCCCAGTCGGGCTCCTGGTCTTGCGCGGCCGGGCGCTCGACCTACACGACCGCGGCCTGCTCGCGACCTATGCCAACCACGCTGCCCTTGCGATCGAGCGAGCCCAGCTCCGCGACCAGGCGTTGCGCGCGAACCTGCTCCAAGAAGTCGACGAGTGGCGGGCCGCACTTGTCAGCTCCGTTGCCCATGACCTGCGCACGCCGCTCGCTTCGATCAAGGTTGCAGTGTCCGATCTGCGAGAACCGGGGATCGTGCTTCCAGAAGCGGCACGCAGTGACCTGCTCGAGACAATCGAGGAACAGACCGATCGGCTGACGCGCCTTGTCACCACCGTTCTCGACCTCTGGAGGCTCGAAGCGGGCGCGTTGAAACCAAGACGCGAGCCCGTCGAGGCCGACGACCTGATCGACGAAGCCGCCGCACTGGTGGAGCGCTCGCTTGACACTTCGCGACTGCGCCGGGTCGTGACACCAGACCTTCCCCCGCTAGAGGTCGATCCCACGCTCATCGCCCAAGCACTGGCAAATCTGCTCGAAAACGCCGCCAGGCATAGCCCGCCCGATGCTGAGATCGCGGTGGAAGCGGCGCGGGGACGAGGATCGGAGAACGAAGTGGAGATCGCGGTCTCCGATTCCGGCCCGGGAGTCCCCCGCGAGCAGCGCGACCTGATCTTCGAGTTGTTCCACCGCGGGGCCGATGGCGGCCGCGCCGGCCTGGGACTGGCGATTGCCAAGGCGTTCGTCGAGGCTCACGGCGGCCGAATTGGAGTCGGACCGGCACGCGGAGGCGGGGCTCGCTTTGTGCTGACAGTGCCCGCGGCATCTCGTTCGGCCGCCGAGCTTCCCGGAGACGACGAGGTCTCCTCTTGACTAGGGTCCTCGTCGTCGACGACGACCCGGCGCTGTTGCGGGCACTGCGGATCGGCCTCGAAGCGAGAGGCTTCGACGTAGTCGTCGCGCACACGGGCGCAGAAGGGCTCTCCCGCGCAGCTCAGGCGATGCCCCACCTCGTCGTGCTCGACCTTGGGCTCCCAGACATCGACGGGGTCGACGTCTGCAGACGGTTGCGGCAATGGACCGACGTGCCGGTGATCGTGCTGTCCGCGCTCGACAGCGAGGATCGAAAAGTGCTCGCTCTAGACAGCGGCGCCGACGACTACGTCACAAAGCCGTTCGGGATGCAGGAACTCGAGGCTCGCCTGAGGGTGGCATTGCGGCACTCGGCGGCCCGCGACCCCTCGGCGGCGCCCGCTACATTGACCGTGGGCCCTATTCACATTGATGTCGGGGCGCGCCTGGTCAAAGTTGCCGGGACCGCGATAGAGCTGACGGCACGGGAGTTCGACCTGCTCGCATACCTGGCCCGCAACGCAGGCAAGGTATGTACCCACAGGACGATTCTCCGTGAAGTCTGGGGACCCGGCTACGGGAACGAGACGCACTACCTGCGGGTCTACGCGAGCCGCTTGCGCCACAAGCTCGGTGACAAGGCTGGTCCCCTCCTGCGCACCAACCCAGGTATCGGTTATCAGCTCGTCGACGAGCGGCCGACTCAGCCTCCAGGGGCAGCAGGCGGGGTCGGGGCACCTGGCCACGGCGGCGAGCTGCCCGGGGCTGGTGGCGTCGACCCGCCCGATGGGGACGGCCACGAGGAAGGAGGTACCGCCGAGCCACCTGGTGGCGGCGGCCACCCCGGCTGGAACTGGGAACCAGCGGGGTAACCCGGAGTCGGCTGGTTCGGCCACTGAGGCGCGGGATACCCGCCGTAGCCGGTACCGACACCGCCCTGGCGGTAGTGGCGAAGCTCCTTTTGGACAGGCCAATCAGAGAACGCGAAAACGAAGAACATCACGAGGTTCACGAGCGGGACGAGCGCCAAGAGCACGAACCACCCTGAGTAGCCGGCCTTCGAAACGATCTTGACGGTGCCCACGATCGACGCGACAACAATCGCCAAGTAGATGACGACGATGACCGCCCCACTCGCCCCCACCAGGGCTCCCAGGGTGAACATGCCAGACCACCTCCTCGCGGGTGCGCTCCCGGACCGCCTCGGTCAGGCGCCGACCACCGCCCCGGTGCAGCGAGCGTAGACCGCACAAGGTTGTATCGCGTCGACCCCAACTCTCGAGTCAGCCGAACACCGGCCCGCGGCGAGGCGACCTGGGACCCCTCGTGACGAGATCAACCGGTCGTGGCCGGCTCCGCGATATGAGGGCTGATTCAGCGACCAGGCGCTGGCGGCACAGGGCCACCCGGCCACGGCGGCAAGGGCGTATCCCCCGGCTCGGGCGGACCACCCGGCCACGTTCCCGGTGGTCCAGCCGACCCCGACGGCGCAGAGCTACCTGGCCACTGGGGCGGGGCATTTGGCGCTGGAGGCGGCCACCCGCCCTGCGGGAACTGAGAACCTCCGGGTCCGTAACCGGGAGCCGGCTGACCCGGCCACGGCGGCTCGGGGTATCCGCCCGGCCTGGGACCGTAACCACCTTGGCGGTAGTGGCGAAGCTCCTTGTCGACCGGCCAGTCCGAGAAGGCGAACACGAGGATCATCACCCAGCCCACGAGTGGGATCAAGACCAGGAGAGCGAACCACGGCGAATAGCCGAGCTTGGGGAGGATCTTGATGCCGGCGACGATCACGACGATCACCGAAATGAGCTCGATGATGACAACACCCCCGCCGCCTCTCGATGCTGCGGACAGAATCTCCATTCTCGACCACCTCTTCGTGGGTGCGCTCCGGCACCATCCCGCTCAGACGCCAAATCACCTGGCCTCTCAAGCGAGCGTAGACCGCACCAGTGCGGGCCGCGCCTGCCCCGTGCTGCGACACCATCTGTACGCTGCGCTGGGCAATGCTGAGCACCGAGAGAGGAGGCACGATGTTGGGGCTCGTCACCCCGATGCCTTATCTCGGGGCGGTACTGCTCGCCGTGGCGCTCGGCGTTGCACTCTGTGTCGGCGCGAGGCTCAAGCCTGGACGATGGACTCTCGTCGCAGCTCGCCTGATTGCGCTAGTGCTCCTCGCCGACGCGATCAGCTTCGTCGTCACAGAGCTCTGGGCCGGGACCTGGTCGCCGAAGACGGACCTTCCCTTCGCACTCTGCGATATCGCGATCCTCGTAGCCGCGGCAGCGTGCTGGTGGCAAAGACCTCTTCTCGTCGAGCTCACGTACTTCTGGGGCTTGGCCGGTACCCTGCAGGCCGTCGTCACTCCTGACCTCAACGCCGGTTTTCCCCACCTGGTCTTCTTCCAGTACCTCCTCGGCCACCTCGGCATTGTCCTCGCCGCCCTCTATCTCGTCATAGGGTTGCGGATCGCGCCTCGTCCCGGATCAGTGATGACCACCTTCGCCATCACACTCGCGTACACGGCTTTCGTCGGAGTGGTCGATGCACTCGTCGGGGCCAACTACATGTTCCTACGACGTCCTCCCGGCAACTGGACCCTGCTGCGAGTCCTTGGACCGTGGCCTTGGTACATCGCCAGCGCCGCAGGCGTCGCCCTCGCTCTCCTCGTCACACTCGATCTCCCGTTCTGGTTGGGTCGCCGGCGTCATGGTTGACAGCGCGAAGTCCGATCTGCGGCTTCACCTTCACGGCTGGCGCGAGCCGGCCGTGGTGGGTGCGGCGTTGCTGGCCGCGGCGGCTGGTTTCGGGCAGTTCGGAGCCGTCGCGGCGTTGGGCGATGTCGCGAAGCACTTCGGCCACATCACCCACGGTGCGACAATCGCCGAGCAGGCGGGCCTGTCTGGGACCAAGCTCGGGATCGGTCTGGCCGTCATCCGACTCGCGTCCTTGGGCGGTCTTCCCCTCGCCGGGCTGGCCGACCGGTTCGGGCGACGCCGGATGCTGCTTGTGACGTGTGCTCTCGGGCTGACGCTGACAGCAGTGTCCGCGATCTCACCCACCTACTGGTGGTTCGTGGCCATCTTCGCCCTCGGACGGCCGCTTCTCAGCGCCACGTCCGGAGTGGCGCAGGTCACCGCCGCCGAGCAGACGGCGTCAGCCCAACGGGCCAAGGCGGTTGCGCTCATTGCCGCCGGATATGGGATCGGGTCCGGCCTGATCGCGATCGTGCACAGCCTCGCAGCCGGCACCCTCGGCTTTCGCGGCATAGTGCTGCTGGCGCTGCTCCCTCTCGTCGCGCTGCCTTTCATCGCGCGATGGGTCGTCGAGCCGGACCGCTTCAAGATCGCGTCAGCCGCGACGCAACATCCACTGCCCGTGCTCGGAGCCGTTGGCCCACTCTTCCGGCGCAGGCTGGTGATCGTCGCCGCGCTGACATTCGCCTTGTCGGTCGTGACCGGGCCTGCCAACAGTTTCTTCTTCCTCTACGCGCAAAACGTCCTGCACTTTTCCGGGACGACGACCGCACTTCTCATCGCGGCCGCCGGCGTCACCGGGCTCGCCGGGCTGTTGGTCGGCCGCTTCCTCGCCGACCGGGTGGGACGCCGACTCACCGCGTCTGGCGCGATGGTCGCCATGGCCCTGCTCGGCATGCTGACCTACAGCGGGTCGCGAGCAGGGGCGGCCGTCGGCTATCTGCTTGCCGTGCTCGCCGCGGCGACCTTTGCTCCGGCCGCCGGAGCGCTCACCAACGAGCTGTTCCCGACCTCTGTCCGGGCTTCTGTGATCGGGTGGGAAATTGCCGTCGGTGTCTTCGGGGCCACTGCGGGACTTCTCGCATTCGGAGCGGTAGCCGACGTCGGCAACCGGTTCGGTCTCGCCGCAATTGTTGTGTTCGCTGCCACGATTCCGGCCACCGGCCTTTTCGTGCTGTTGCCCGAGACGCGTGACAAGGAGCCCGAAGACCTCTGGCGGGAATGAGACCGCGGCATGGCCAAACGACCTCGCGGCGATGGTCACTCGTTACTCAACGCGCGAATACGTGCCAGCCGAGCCAGACCCATCCCACTACGAGGACGGCCCGACCCACAAGGTGTCCCCGAGCGCGATTGACGATCTGCGCCGCTGTGGGCCAACCGCGCCCGAGCCTTCGACTCGCCACTTCGCATATGCCGAGCGCGCCAGCGGCAACCAGCCATAGGACAACGTTCATCGGCTTGGAAACGGACGCGACGAGACGATCAGGCCGCACGCGGCCCAGCAGACGAAGGCCGCGGCGCGGGCGACTCGGTGACCAGGTCCGAGCACCTCGTTCACAAGGGAGCTCAGTGTCGGATAGGTGCTTCTCGGAACATGGAAGAGCTCCCACAGTTCCACTGCCACGAAAAGCAGAACCGCGAGCAACCACGCGACCACGCCGCGCTCGACAAGCGAGGTATCCGCGCTCGCGTCGGCTGAAGGAGGGACGGGAGCGCCATCACGTCGGCGACCGAGGTTCGGCCCGCGCACGCGCAAGTCGAATGCCTGGCTGTGGGCGTGCCCCGCGACGGCGCTAACGGCGAGCATCGCCGCGGCCACAGAGAATGTGAAGGCGCTCGACTCGACGCCGAAAGGAGCCATCCCGGCGACAAACCATCCACAGGCGGCAAGCGAAATGAAAAGAGCCCCCGAGACGACCGCCGATCTCGGCGGGTTCAAGATACTCGTGCTCGCCTGTTCGCGGCTCGGTAGTGGCCGTCACTCCCCTTCATGTACGCGATCGCCCACAATGGTCTCGACAAGAAGCCTCCCGGTCCAAAGGCACGCCTCCTCCATCCCGAGGCATCGCCACCACCGCTGAAAGATGACCACAACTCGGACCAACCGTCGCGAACAGTCTAAAGAGCCGTCGAAGCCACGGTAAGGCGAGATTGCCACCGCTTCGAGAGGGCTGAGCTCGGCGAGCCGGCGAAGCAGCCTCCGTGTCGCCCGCGGTCGTGAAGTTCAACAAGACGGCCGCCTTGGGGGAGGATCCGATGAGAGAGCAGTACCTGCCTGAGATCTACTCGCGTTTTCGGGAGCGATTCCCCGAGTTGAGCGGGACCTAGGCGCTCTCGCTCGGTCCGAGAACGCGCGTCCACTGGACGAACGTACGAGGCGCCTCGTCAAACTGGGCATCGCCTTCGGGGCGATGTCCGAAGGAGCCGTTCGGTCGAACGTGCGGCGGGCGCTGCAAGCCGGGGCGACACCCCGACGAGATCGGCACGTCGTCGCCCCCACGGTGACCACGCGGGGCTTCCCGGCCGCTTGTTGGGCCGTACCTGGATCGAGGAGGTGCTTGCCGCTGACGGCGCCCGTGACGGCTGACACTGAGGCGGCGGCCAGCGTTGTGGTCAGGGCCGCAAACCCAGACGCCCTATGTGGCCAGCCGTCGGCTCGCCGTGACAGTCCGCCCGCCAAGACGGCAGTCGGCGCAGACGCTGATGGTGCCCGCTGTCAAGGCCGAGGGCGATCCACCGAGACGGAGACGCAGCGCCTTTTGCGATAGCACGGCAACGAGCGGGGCTCCACAGGTGGCGCACTCGACAGCCGATCCTGTCGCCACGATCCGACGTCCCCCCGCCAGGAGAGCTCCGTCGACCGCCCTCGTCACAGTGACCACCTTCTCGGGGCAGGAGGCCACACACGCCCCGCAAGCAGTGCAGCTACCGGAGTCGATGCTGAGGCACAACCCGGCGCTGTTCGGTTCGGACCGCAGGGCACCTGTCACGCACACGCCGACGCAGACCTCGCAAAGCGAGCAGCCACCTGCGTCGATGCTGACGACTCCGAGCGAACAGCCGGGACCCTCTACCCGCCATGGGTCCCGACCTGGTCCGAGAGCTCCGAAAGCCGCCAGAGGCTCGTTGGTCGCCTCGGGTTCCCGCAGCTCGATCCGGTCGCCCGAAGCGGCGAAGTCCGCCACAGCCGGCTCGGCGATCGGATACACCCCGTCTCGGTCCGTAGCCTCGAGCTCCTGCGCTGCTGAGAACCCGAGCACCACGGAGAGGTCGCGTACGAAGTGCTCGAGCTCGGCGACACGCTTTTCACAGTGCTCGTCCTCACAGGCGACGACCCTGACGCCCACTCCGGCACGGATCAGCTGGAGGAGCCACCCGGCCGTCACCATCTCGATCGAAGGCACACAAAGTGCGAGCCACGGCTCGCCTACTCGGGGCGTCCACTTCGAATGCTGACAGACGATCGCGACGCCGGTGACGGACCTGCACCGCCGCATCGAGGCGACGAGAACCGCCGCCGCGGCACTGATCCCTTCGATCTCGGCACCGGGAAGAGCGAAGGCGCCGCTCCGGCAGGCAGCGACGCACACACCGCACCCGTTGCAGCGACCGGGGTCGACAACCATACGACCGGCCGAGCGATGTAATGCCCCGTGTGGGCAGGCCAATGCGCACGGTGTGCACGCCATTGCACCCGAGCAGCGGTCCGGTCGCCAGACGGCGAGGAAACGGCGCGCCGTGTTGACTCCACGCAACAGAGACCGGCGGGACACCCCTCCTACCGACAGGCTGGTCCGCTCCCTCACAGGCACCTCGACGTCGGCACCTGCGACTCGTGCCACCGCCGCACTCAAGAGCGCGACAGACTGCTCGAGCGCGACCGGTGCGCTGCAGCCTTCCGCGGTCTGCAAGTCGACGAGCGCGATCCCACCGGTTGGTACACCAGCTCGCCGCAAGCGCGCGAGCAACTCCCCCCGACGGTGAGAGGCTGCCCGGCAACCGACGACTACGCGCCTGGACTCGGTCGTCGCAACCGCCTCAACCAAGGCCTCCGACGCACCGCAGATCTCTGCAAGCACCAGCGGAGCAGTCGCTCCGGACAGCTCGCGACGCAATCGGGCAACAAGCTCGCCCGGGCGAATCGGTACCGGCTCGGTGCCGACGTCACCGCATATGACTACGACCGGCGCCTCCCGCTGTCGCATCAGCCCGCAGGGGCAACAGCGAAATAGCCCTTGATTGCCGCTATCCAGTCGAGCGTGAGAACAGCGAGGTCGCGGTAGAAATCGCCTTCGGCCTCGTGGGCGACGGCCCGGCACAGCCTTGGCAGCCACTGCGCGAGATGCTTGTCGAACAGCCGGCGGGCCATCGGCTCTGTCTCGTCGAAGGACAACGCGTAGGCCATGGCCTCGAGTTCGATGGCGATGTGGTCGGGCAACTCTCCTGACAGCGACGACACCTGGAGGCCCAGCTCCAGGTAGATCTCCTTGAGTTCCGCGGTGCACGGCCCCATGAGGGTCCGGCGGATGTCGACGGGGACGTCCTCCCGCCAGAACGACTCGTAAGGAGGGCATGGCACCTGACCGGGACCTACGAACAGGCGCTCGTACTCCTCGAGCAGGACGGGCACGTCCTCGAGGCCCGGCACTCTGATGGCCTCGCGCAAGAGGTTCGACGAGATGCGGACATCGGTCTCGGCTTCGAGCTCGCGGGCCTCCACCCAGGTGCCGACCTCGTCGCTCAGTGGCCGGCTCCAGTAATGGGCGAGCAGGTCGACGGCCGCGATGATCGTCTCAGGCCCTGTCTCGTCTGCACCCGACCGGGCTTCAGGCGCCGGCGTCGGAGCGACCGTCCCGCGATGGTTGCCGGCGCCGTTCGAGGTGGGCATCTCGGTCATTACGAGCTTGCCTTGGTTTCTGCAGGCATCCGAGCGTGACGGTGACCTGCGGCCGGCGACGGCTCCATGACGTGGAGAGCTCTATAGCCGATCGTGATCAACGCCGCGAACAACGCCACAAGGCCGATCACGATGCCGAGTTCCACCCAGGTCGGGTGATACCGACCGATGAGCTGGAACGAGGACGTCTGCACGTTGTAGGTGCCGACGGCGTTTCCCGGTGGGAACTGGGTGAGCGGGTTGACGAAGCCGAGGACGACGAGCTCGATCCGGAACGCGTAGACCCCGACGATGACGAGGAACGCCGCCAACCCAAGCGCGCCGGGCATCTTCTTTAGACGCGGGACGAGCAGGAAGGCGAGGGGGATCACGCCTCCGACGATCCACTCGATCCAGAACAACCAGGCCCAGGGTCCGCCAGGGAGAACCAGGTTGAGTGCCGAGCGGTCGGCCGGGACATTGCCCCACAGCACTGTTATGTAGTCGGCGCCGACAAAGAACAAGTCGACGAACAGGCTTATGACGATGAATCCCCGCAACCACTTGCGCGTCTCCTGCGAGAGCTCGACCTTGCCGAAGCGTTGTGCACACAGGGCGAGCAGGGTCACGAGCGCAGTGCCGGACAGCACCGCCGAGACCACGAAGAGCGGAGCCATAAGCGATGTGTTCCACCAGCTGCGGGCGATCTGGAGACCGAAGATCCACGCAGTCACCGAGTGGAGCAGGATGGCCGTCGGGAGCCCCACATAGGCCATCACGCGGGCGACAGTCTTCCAACGGCTCGGCTCAGCGGCGTGGCGTTGCAGCACGTAGAGGTCGACGATCGAGAAGACGAAGTAGACCGTGATGATCAAGATGTCCCAGATGAGCGGGGACGTCCAGTTCGGGTGGATGAAGATGTTCCCCACCCGGAAGGGCTGACCGAGGTCCGGGATGATCATGAGCGCCGCCACAGCTACACACGCGGCAGCCGACAGCACGCCGAGGCGCGACAACGGCTTCAGCGCCTTGATGCCGAACACCTCGGCGCTCGAGGCCATGATCAGGCCACCGGCCGACAGGCCGATGAAGAACGCGAACGTGAAGATGTACATGCCCCACGAGACGACGTCGCGCATGCCGGTTGCAGCCAGGCCATAGCGGAGCTCGTCGATCCACGCTGCCAGGCCCCATGCCATGAGGACAACGAGTGCCGCGTACCAGGCCCAAATCGGTCGGTAGCTGCGAGTCGCGCGAACGGGGATGGCTGCGGTTGTTGTGGCCATGGTCGCCTCCTCAGCTCTCGCCCGGAACGCGCCTCGCGACCGGGAGGTAGTAGACGTTCGGGTCTGTGCCGAGCTCGGGGTGGAGCTGCTCACCACCACCGTTGTTGACGAGCTTGCTGACCTGGGAGTCGGGGTCGTTCAGGTCACCGAAGATCCGCGCTCCGAGCGGGCAAGCCTCTACGCAGAACGGCAATTCGCCGACGTCGATCCGCTCGACGCAGAAGGTGCACTTCTCGACAACGCCCTTCGGGCGCTCGGGCGTGAACACGAGACGGTCCTCGGTCGAGTACTCCTTGCCGTAACCGACCACACCGCCGGGGGCATAGTTCGAGTCGCCCCAGTTGAAGATGCGCACGCCGTACGGGCAGGCCGCCATGCAGTAACGGCAACCGATGCAGCGGTTGTAGTCGATCAGCACAGTTCCGTCGTCCCGGCGGAACGTCGCTTGCACAGGGCATACCTTCACGCACGGGGCGTCGTTACATTGTTGGCAGGCGACCGGCAGGTACGCGAGCTCGCAATCGGGGTACGTGCCCCACGGCACGTCCATGTTGTTGCTCGCGGGCGCCTTTGCGGTCGTCGACTGATTGGGAGCGGTCGTGAGCACCCGGTTCCAGAAGTAGCCGAGCGGCTCGTTGTTGACCTGTTTGCAGGCGATCGCACAGCTCCAGCAGCCGACGCAGCGGTTCGTGTCGATGACCATGACGTGGTGCGGAATGGAGGTCTTCTTGGCAGCCATGACGATCACGCTCCTGATTTCTCGACCTGGACGAGGACGTCGTAGTACGCCGCGTTCGAAGGGAAGTTGGGGATGAGCGACTGAGCGGGCTTAGCGATCTGGTGGGTCAGGTTGTTCGGGTGACCCTCGATGTAGTGCTTGACCCGGATCGTGTCCCAGCCGCCTTGGTAGCAGTTGACGACGCCCGGCTTCATCGACTCGGTGAGGCGGGCCCGCACCTTCATCTGTCCCCGGTCGTTGAAGATCCTTACGACGTCACCGTCGGCGATGGCCCGCGGCGCTGCGTCACGGGGGTTGATCTCCAAGAAACCGTCACCGCCGTTGTTGATCTCCTTGAGCCACGGCAGGTTGACGAACTGCGAGTGGGTACGGAACTTGGTGTGGGTCGACAGGAAGACGAGCGGGTACTGCTTGAATTTCGGGTTCGTCGGTGATGCCTCGATCGGTTCCTTGTGGTCACACAGCTCCTGGTCATAAGGCAGCAACATCTCGACGTAGAACTCGATCTTGCCGCTCTTTGTCGGGTACTGCTGGTTGAAGAACGGCACATACGGCATCGGGTCGGTGTTGAGGCGGACCGCCTCGGTCGTGAGGCGCTCCCAGGTGAGGCCCCGCACCGACGGGTCGGCGTCGCTCTGGCCGATCTTCATGATCTGCTTGAGGAACTCTTCGGGGGTTTCGGTGAAGTACTCGCCGTAGCCCATCTTCTCGGCGATCATCCGGATCGCGTCGAGGTCCGACTTCGACTCGAAGAGCGGGTCGATGATCTTGGGCATGAACTGCAAGTAGAAGTTGTTCGATGACAGCAGGTCTGTCTTCTCGAAGTACGTGCAAGCAGGAAGGATGACGTCCGCGAGATCCGCCGTCGCCGTCATCGAGTAGTCGGAGACGACGACGAACTCGAGCTGTTCCATGGCGGCCCGGATCCGGTTCCTGTCAGACATCTGCTGGGCGAAGTTGTCGATCGGGAACCACGCTGCCTTCACGGGGAAGGGATCTCCCTTCTCGACCGCGTCGCAGAAGTTCATCGGCTCGAGCAAGGTGTAGATCTTGGTCCCCTTAGGGGCCCAGAAATCGAAAAGGTCAAAGGGTGCGATGGTCGCCGCCATCCCGCCGGCGAAGGTGGTTACCCCGCCGCCGTGAACCCCGATGTTGCCCGTGATCGCCTGCAAGGTGAGCAGGGCCTGCATGTGCAAGTCGCCGTGATACCAGTGCGAAAGCCCGAATCCGACCCGAACGGCGAGGGGCTTGCTCGACCCCCAGATCTGGCCGAGGGAGACCACCTGCGCGGCAGGCACGTCGGTCAGCTCTTCTGTGTACTCCGGTGTGTACTTGGCTGCCATGTCCGCGAGCGCTTGCAGGGCGGTGCGTGCCTGCAGGCCGGCCACAACATGGGTGCCCAAGACGGCAGGCGTCTTGAGCGTGGGGTCGCCGGCCGCCTTGATCTTTTTGTCCGACTCGTCGAAAACGACGTAGTCGTCCTTGGCACCGGTGATGACCTTGTTCGCACGAAGCCACGTCCCGTCGCGCGGGTCGATCAGGTATGGCCCGACTGTGTTGGCGCGGATGTAGGCGGCGTCGTAGGTGCCGTTCTGGAAGATCTGGTGGATGATGCCGTCGATGAGAGCGGAGTCAGCGCCTGGACGGATCGGCACGAACTCGTCTGACTGGGCGCAGGTGACCGTGAAGCGGGGATCGACCGAGATGAGCCTGGTGCCGTTCTGATCCCTGGCGTCACACATGATCCGCCAGTCCGGGATCGAGGTCTCCGCAACGTTGTTGGCCCAAAAGACGATGGTCTTTGCGCTCATGAAGTCGACCGACTCGTGACCGGTGAAGAATCCGCCGGCGTTGGACGGGTTCGTCGGGTCGACCAGCACGTAGTTCCATCCTGCCGGCGTAGCGGAGTCGCCCTCGTTGTCACCTTCGGAGTCGCCCGCCGAAGCACCGATGACGCTCGCGAACCGGAACCCCGCCCCGATCACGCCTTCGAGCACCGCCAGCGAGCCGGTGTAGGGCGCGACCCACACCGCGGTCTTGCCGTACTTCGCCTGGATGCGCTTGAAATTGTCGGCGATCAACGTGGTCGCCTCGTCCCATGTGATGCGCTGCCACTTGCCCGAGCCCCGTGCGCCCACGCGCTTATAGGGGTACTTGATCCGGTCCGGGCTGTAGGTGTTCGAGATCTGCGAGAGTCCCCTCAGACAGATCCGCGGGTGGAAAGTGGGCGCCTGCTCACCGGCGACAGTCGTCGTACCCCAGCTGGCAGGGCCGACCATGGTCACGCGTCCGTCTGTGACGTGCACGAGATGCCCACAAGCACCGTCGCAGTTGTTGGAGTGGCCGGTCCGGTAAACGACCTCCTTGCCCGTCAGGAACTCCTCGGAGCTCACGAGGTCACCGGTCGACGGCTCCAGGAAACGCAGGTGGTCCGCCACCAGCAACCCGCCAGTTAGCGCCGCGCTTCCTCCGAGAAATGAACGCCGCGAAAACTTGGACATCAGGCCTCCTCGGCTCGCCGCGCTCTTCGATCTATCTGCATAGATCCAGCTAACGATCACCTAGAGGGACAGGCCAGGGCCAAAAGTCCCATGCCCGCCGGGCGTCGGTCCGTAGTTGCTGATGACCAGAGTTCAGATGTTGTTGTCGTTGGGATACGAAGGCACTGTGGCGGCCCGTCATGGCCAGGCCAGGGTGTCGCTTCGCTAGCCGCGGTGGGGCTGCTCAGCCCCAGGCAGATCTGGTGGGCGGCATCCCGCTACGTCCGGCGTCGGGCACGACGCCGAGGACCTGGAACACCGAAATGCCCCCGTTCTCGAAACCGATCACAGACCCGGCCATGTAGAGACGCCAGATCCTCGCGCGCGCCCGTCCGACCGCAGCGACAGCGGCTTCCCAATTGGCCTCGAGGTTCGCCACCCACGAGCGCAGCGTCCTTGCGTAGTGCTCCCGAAGAGACTCGACGTCACGGCACTCGAAACCGGCGCGTTGCATCGCGAGCACGACGTCGCCGACGTCGAGCAGCTCGCCGTCGGGGAACACGTACCGGCCAAAGAAGCTCCAAGGCCTGAGCTTGGACCCCCCCTGCTCGGAGATGGCGTGATTCAACAATCTTCCCCCCGGCGCCAGCAGGCCGTACAAGGTCTCGAAGTACTGGGCCGTGCGGACCTTGCCGACGTGCTCGAACATGCCGACCGAAGAGATCGCGTCGAAACGCTCAGCACGAAGGTCCCGGTAGTCCTGCACGCGGATCTCCACGCGGTCACTGAGACCGGCTGCGGCCACGCGTTGCCTCGCGTAGCCGGCTTGCGGCTCGCTCAACGTGACGCCCAGGACGGTCGCGTTGCAGTTGGCGGCGGCATGCATCGCCATCGAGCCCCACCCGCAACCGACGTCGAGCAGTCGAGGTGACTCGCCTTCGCGCAAGCCCAACTTACGGCAGATCAACTCGTGCTTGGACTCCTGGGCCCGTTCCAAGCTCATGGCCGGATCGGCAAAACGGGCGCACGAGTAGGTCATGGACGGCCCGAGCACGAGCTCATAGAAGTCGTTGCCGACGTCGTAGTGGTGCGTGACCGCGCGGACGTCTCGCCTGCGGGAATGGCGCAGCCCGATGAGGCCGGACTCTTCGGGCGGTGCGGGCAGTGGCAGGCCGATGGCACCTGCCCGATAAGCGGCGCTGAAGGCGGGCGCAAGAGAGCGCAAGCCCACTCGCAGGTCCCGGGGCGCCACGGCCTGCAAGCTGCCCAGCGAGGAGATCATGTCACCCTCGACCTCGATGTCGCCGGCGACATAGGCGCGGCTGAAGCCGAGCTCGCCCGGAGCCCAGAGGATGCGGCGCAAAGCATCGGAAGATCGAACGTGAATGACGCCGACCGCATCGTCAGGTCCGAGGGCACTTCCGTCCCACAGCTCGAAGCGAACTGGGACACGGCCACCGAGCAGGCTGTTGACGAGTGGTGAAAGAGCCGCAGCCGCGCTGGCGCCGCGCCGCGGGGGAGCCACGGACGGGGTGGCCTGCGGCTCGGGCTGGTCTGCCCCACCCATTCTGGGAATCGACGATTTCTCGCTGATCATTGGATACCTCCCGTCATTGGATACCTCCCGCGCTCCTCTCGCGTGCTACCGGCCGGCGACGATCTCGCCTGCCCATGTGCCGGCCGAACGCCAGTCGAGGCTACCGACTCCGCGACGCCGTCCTTCCGGCGGGGCCCGACCAAGACTGTCTCGGGCGGGAGCGCCGCTGCTAGCGCTCGAGAATGCGCCTTCCCGATTCAGTCCCCGTTCTCAGCTGGTCGCGGGAGCCTTGGCGGAGTTACGCCCGACAACACCGGGGAGCACTACAGTCGCAGTCCTGTCGCCACGTCGCCCCGGGTCAGCAGTGCGAACGTCGATGATGCGATTCACGTAGTCGGCGATGTAGTCGGCGAGATAGATGCTTCCCGCGATGTTGAGGTGCACGCCGTCGAGGCGCACCGAAGTCTCCTGACCGTTTATCAACAATGTGCCCGTGTACGTTCCTTTGGGCCCGTCCAAGACTGCACCGGGATTGAAGAATGTAACACCGTGGTGCCTGGCGGCTTGCTGCGCACACACCTCGTCTATCACTGCCATAAAGCTGGACAACTGCGCGTCCTGCATCGCCGGCTCACCGATCCAGAGCACCTTGGAGCCTTCCCTCACGAGCGCGGTCATGATCCCTGCAACCCGATCGGCATAGGCCTTTCTCCACAACCGACTCCCCACGGGTTGAAAAGTGTTGTCGATCAACAGGTCCTGCCCGTCGTTCGCGCTGCCCATGTAGATCACCAGCCGCGGTCGGAGCGCTGCGACCACGGCGAGGAGATGGCGCTGCCAATCGAAGAAGCCGGGACTCACCAGGCCGCTGCCCACCTGGTATTCCGCCAAGGTCCTCAACTCCGGCGATGTTGCGTGGTAAGTGTCCCAGGCCCACTCGGGCCCGGCAGCAGTCGAGTCTCCCGCAAAGTAGATCGGCGGCCCGGGCCGGCCGAGCACCGGCGCGGCCGTGGCCCTCTTGACCCGGGCGCGGGCCAGCACGTCACGAGCCAGCGCGACGAGCTGGCTCTCGTGCAGCAGTGAGAAGTCGCCGACCTTCTGCCACAACAACCAGTAGGTGGTCCCACTTTCGGTGAAGTAGAGGTACCGGTTATTGGCGATGATCGCGGCTCGTCCGAGACCACTCACAGACTCGAGGGTTTGCACGTACTGGGTGGCCGCCCGGAAGGACGTCTGTGGCTCCACGGAGAGAGCGAGAAACGCGTCGGTGCCGACCTGCCATTGGCAGTAGGGATAGGTGGGAGTCGCAGAACCGACGGGGCCGCCGAAGTGACCGCGGATCTCACTGCGACTGAGCAGGGAGCAGGCGAGCCTGGTTGCTCGACTGCCGAGCGAGCCGTCGTCGAGTCGAGGTCGCGGAGTCGGCCGGGAAACCGGCGCGGTATTGGGTGTCGGTTGTTCGCTTGTCGTGGTGACTGCCGGGCTGGTGGTCGCAGTGACCGTGGTGGTGTTGATCGTCGTTGTCCGGTTCTCCGACGCAGCTGCCTGACAACCCCCGATCACAGCCGCCGCCATGACGGCACCAATGGCCCTGAACACACTCCTGCGAGCGCGCGGCCACACAGAAGCGAACTCGGCCACGACACAAAGGCTAGAGCGCGCTTGACTCTCACAGTCGTCACCAGAGTCGACCATCTCGCTTACCTGCCTCCCGGTGCCTCCAGGCAAGGCCTGCGGCGAGCAAAGGGCTGCCGGACGGGCCAGAATCGCGCTGTGCACAGCAATGGATGTGACCGCAACCCATTCGCGCCTGCATTTGCGATGACCATTGCGAGTGTGGAACGGGCGCTTGGCAACGCGGTGGCTCGGCCGTGAAGCTTCGTGCCATCGAGTTGCGCAGTGTCCACCTGCCGCTGCTGTCGCCCTTCCGCACATCGCACGGAACCGAGTCAGCGCGCGAGGCGCTAGTGCTCCGCGTGGAGTCCGACGATGGCGAGGGTTGGGGAGAGTGCGTCGCCGGCTCCGACCCGCTCTATTGCCCGGAGTACCTCGAAGAGGCATGGCTGACGCTCAAGCGCTACCTCGCTCCTGCACTGCTAGGTGCGCCTGGTCTGACGGCCACCGACGTGCAACCTCTGCTGCATGAGTTCAAGGGCCACCGTATGGCCAAGGCCGCTTTGGAGATGGCGGTCCTGGACGCAGAGCTCCGTGCTGCAGGCGTCTCGTTCGCCGCCTACCTGGGCGGTGTCGCAGATGTGGTGACGCCCGGCATCGCCTTGGGAATCATGAGCTCGGTTGACGAGCTGCAGGACCGGGTCTCAGAGTCCCTCGAGGCCGGCTATCGGCGGGTCAAGCTCAAGATCTGCCCGGGTTGGGACCTGGTTCCGGTGGCGGCTGTCCGGGACCGCTTCGGCGAGAACCTGATGCTCCAGGTGGACGCGAACTCCGCCTACCAGAGGGCCGACATCGATCACCTCGCGTGTCTCGACCCGTTCTGCCTGCTACTCATCGAGCAACCCCTCGAGGATGACGACCTGATCGGCCACGCGCAGCTAGCGCGACGCATCACGACACCGGTGTGCCTCGACGAGTCGATCGTCTCGGTCCACAGCGCCGCCACTGCCATCTCGCTTGGAGCGTGCTCGATCGTGAACATCAAGGCGGGACGCGTCGGCGGTTATCTCGAAGCACGCGCAGTCCACGACTTCTGCACGTCGCAGGGCGTTGGCGTGTGGTGCGGTGGAATGCTGGAGACTGGGCTCGGTCGCGCGGCGAACCTCGCGCTCGCTTCGCTGCCCGGCTTCACCCTGCCGGGCGACATCTCAGCGACGGATCGCTACTTCCACGAGGACATCACCCCGCCTTTCCGGCTCGTCGACGGCACGATCGCGGTCCCCACGGGCCCCGGCCTCGGCGTGGAGGTTCTGCGCCCCGTCTTGGATGCCCTCACAACTCGGTTCGAGGCACTCGCCGGAGCCGAGCACTGAACGCGAAACCGGATCAGCCGAGAGATGGCCCGAAGCTGACCACCTGAGTGCCCGAAGGCTGAAAGAGAGCTCAGCCCTCTTCACGGGTGTAGGGGATGCCGAGCGATGCCGGCGTCCCGACGCGCCGGTTGGCCCAGCTCGTCGACGCCGCCGCTAGGGCGATGACGGTCATCAGGAACGGCAGCGCCGAATAGAACTCCGACGGAAGCACCGTTATCCCGCGAGTCTCCAGCGTCGGTCCGAGGGCCGAAAATATACCGAACAGGTATGCCCCGAGCACGAGCAGGTCCGGTCGCCAGAACGCGAAGATGACCAGAGCGATTGCGATCCAACCGAAGCCGGCCGTGAGGCCGTCGGTCCAAATCGGGGCAAGGGCGAGGGTGAAATAGGCACCGCCTAGCCCTGCGAGCGCCCCACCGATGAGCGTGTGCACATACCGGTAGGCCGTGACGTTGATTCCCATGGCATCCGCCGCGGCCGGGTTCTCACCCACTGCCCGAAGGTAAAGGCCCGGCCGGGTGCGGTAGAGGTAGTAAAGGACGGCGAGCACTAGCACCCACGAGGCGTAGACGAAGGCGTCTTCGCTGAAGATGATCGGCCCGACGATCGGCAGGTTCTGCAGGCCGAACAGGTCGATCCCGTTGAACTGGTGGTGCCCCGCCACGCCGCCGATGTTCCAGACCTGCCCGAGATAGGAGGACAGGCCGATGATCCCTGCAAAGATCGTGACAGCGAGGCCCGAGACGATCTGGTTCACACGGATGGTGATCGACAGCACGGCGTGGATGAGGGCCATCGCGGAACCGGCCACCATGGAGGCCAGAACGGCCAGAAGCAACACCAACGCGGTCGGCCCGTGGGTCTTCTGGGAGACGAAGAACGCCGTCACGGCGCCCATAAGCATCATTCCCTCAACTCCGAGGTTGAGCACGCCGGAACGCTCCGCGAGCAACTCGCCGAGGCCGGCAAGGACAAGCGGCGTCCCGAAGCCGATAGCCGAGACCAGGACGGCGATGACGATGTTCGAATTCACGGCGCCACCTCGGTACCGAAGTTCGCCCCAGCGCTGGCCGGTGTGACCGCGCGGTGGCGCAGGCCGATCCGGTAGCGGGCGAGGATCTCGCCCCCCAGAACGGTGAACAGGATTATCCCCTCCATGGTGCCGACGAGGCCGGTCGGGAACGAAGGTCCTTCAAGGGCAAAGCCAGCGCTCGTGAGGCCACCGATCAAGAGGGACACAAGCACGACCGCGAGGGGATTGTAGAGAGCGAGGGCCGCTACCACGATGCCCGTGTACCCGTACTGTGCCTGCTGGAGCCCGCGGGGATCGAGCACATGGCCGAAGTCCCCGATCTGGCTGGAGCCGGCGATCCCGGCGACTCCACCCGATATCGCCATCACCGAGAGGATCTTCCGCTTGGTGCGGATGCCGGAGTAGTTGGCCGCCTGCGGTGAGTCGCCCATGACCCGCATCTCGAACCCGTAGCGGGTGGAGCGGATAAGCACGAGCAAGCCGACAGCCAGGCCGACCCCGAGAATGAATCCCATCGGGAGGGTGAACGTCCCGATGGTGATGCCCGGCCAACTGGCGTTCGCCACGAGCGTCTTGCCTGTCGGGAACACGCTCGCACCGGGGGTGGTCAAGTCCCGCCAATACGAACTGCTGTCGTAGATCAGGTAGTACATGAAGAATCCGGCGACGTAGTTGAGCATGAGCGAGGTGAGGATCTCGTTCGTGCGCAGATACGCGCGCAAAAGAGCTGGAATGCAAGCCCAGAGCATCCCGGCCAGGGCACCGCCGATGACCATCGCGATGATGAGAAGTGGACGCGGCCAGTCGCCGAGCACGAGGCCAACAGCCGAGGCGCCGACAGCACCCATGTAGAGCTGACCCTCACCGCCGATGTTCCAGGTCCTCATCCTAAAGGCGAAAGCTGCACAGAGGCCGGTGAACAGCATCGGTGTGGCGTAGACGAACGTGGACGTGAGCGCGCCGTCGGCTGTGACCGAAGCCGAGTACATCTGGTGGTAGGTCGAGAACGGGTTGTGCCCGGTCGCGGCGAGCAGGATGGCGACGATGATCGCCGCCAGGAGGATGGACGCAAACGGCACTGCGACCTTGAGCCACTTGGGCGTGTCCAGCCGGCGCTCGATGTGCAAAGGGCCGGTCATGCTGCCCCGGCCATCATCAGACCGATCTGTTGTCGGTTCGCACCGGCTGCCGGGACAATCCCGACAACCTTGCCGTTATAGAAGACGGCGATGCGGTCGGAGAGCTCAAAAATCTCGTCGAGATCCTCGCTCACCATGAGGACGGCGACGCCGTGCTGCGCAGTCTCGACGAGGACTTGGCGCACATACTGGGTGGCACCGACGTCGAGGCCACGCGTGGGCGAGGCCGCTACAACAACTCGCGGCTCAGAAGACAGCTCACGAGCTAGAAGGACCTTTTGAATGTTGCCACCAGAAAGCTGGCGCACCAGTGTGCGCGGTCCCGGTGCGCGCACGTCGAAGCGCTTGATCATCTCCCTCGCGTTGGCGTTCGCCTTGCGATTCGACAGCACCGGACCCGACCGCATCGTCTTGCCCCGGTATGACTTCAGCATCAGGTTCTCGGCGATGGAGAGATTGGGCGAGATGCCGGTGCCCATCCGGTCTTCTGGCACATAGGCGATCCCAAGGTCGATGGCTGCACGTGGATCGCCCATGGGAAGCCGCGTGCCACCGATACGTATCTCCCCCGCCGTGGTCCCTCGTAGTCCGGTGATAACTTCGGCCAGCTCTCGTTGGCCGTTTCCTGCTACGCCGGCAATACCAAGGATCTCCCCCGCGCGCACATCGAAAGTGACCGTCTTCAGCGCCTCTGTGCCGAGGTCGCCACGGGCTGAGACTCCTGCAAGCTCGAGAACGACCGGGCCCGGTTCCTCCGAGCCCTTGGCGGTCGCCTCCAGCGAAACCTCGCGGCCCACCATCAAGCCCGCAAGGTGTTCGGCGTCGGTGCCGGCGGTCGGGACGGTGGTGATCGAGCGGCCCTGACGCAGGATCGTCACGCGGTCGGCGACCGCGAGGACCTCGGGCAACTTGTGCGATATGAAGATCACCGTCCGGCCGTCAGCGGCCATGTCGCGCACACTGGAGAACAGCTGCTCGGCCTCCTGCGGCGTGAGTACGGTCGTTGGCTCGTCGAGAATTAGGATCTTTGCGCCGCGGTAGAGGGCCTTCAGGATCTCGACCCGCTGCCGCTCCCCTAGCGACAGCTGCCAGATCCTCGCCTTCGGATCGACCGGCATCTGGAATCGCTCGGCCGCCTCGGCGACCGCCTTCTCGACCTTCCGCGGGGAAAAACGCAGCCGCCGGGGCTTGGACCACCCGAGCACGACGTTCTCCGCCACCGTCATGCTGTCCACCAGGCGAAGGTGCTGGTGGACCATGAAGATCCCGGCATCCTGTGCGTCCTTGGGGGAGTGGAACCTGACGGCGCGGCCGGAGATGGACAGCTTCCCCTCGTCGGGGCGGTAAAGACCCATGAGGAGATTGCACAGCGTGGTCTTGCCGGCCCCGTTCTCGCCGAGCAACGCGTGAACCTCCCCCTCGGCGGCCTCGAACGACACGTGGTCGTTCGCGACAACGCCAGGGAAGCGCTTCGTCATGTCGACGGCTTGCACCGCTAGTGCCCCCGGCATCGCGCCGGGGGCACTAGCAGACGAGCCTGACGCCTGGTGCGGACCTGCGACCTGAGCCGCCTGGTCACCTCCAGCGTCGAGCGCGGAGTCGGTCATGGAACCCGTCAGCCCTTTGGGTTGCCGATTACGCCCTTTACGAACCAGCTCAGCGAGTACTTCTGCATGACCGAGAGGGTCACGCCAGCCTTCACGCCGACGGTCCCATTCTGCTCGGTGATCGGTCCGGTGAACGGATCGAACGTGCCCTTGATGATGGCGGCTTCTTTGGCGAGGATCGCCTTGCGAGTGGCCTGGGTGACCGAAGGGCCGAAGGGGGCCATGACCACGAAGTGGTCGGCAAGGCTGCCGTACCAGAAGTGGCTCTTCCAGGTGCCGTCCATCGCGGCCTTGACTTCCATGATGTAGTACGGGCCCCAGTTGTAGGTGGTAGCGGTGAGCCAGGCCTTGGGGGCGAAGCTCTCCTGGTTGGAGTCGTACCCGGTCCACTTGAGGCCGTGGGCTTCTGCCACCTGACCAGTCGTCGGGCTGTCCTGGCCGTCGCCTAGCACATCCACGCCGGCGGAGACGAGGGCCTCAGCAGCAGTCCGCTCGGTCGCCGGGGCGAACCAGGTGTTGGTCCAGACGATCTTTACTGTCGCCTTTGGGTTCATCAGTTGCGCGCCCATCGTGAACGCGTCGACCTCACGGATGCACTCAGGGATCGCATAGGGGACGACGAACCCGATCTTGCCGGTCTTGGACGCCGCGCCGGCCGCCATTCCGGAAAGGAAGTCACCGTCCTCGCCCGCCCCGTAGTACTCGGACAGGGTCTTGCTCACCGTGGTCCCCGTCGCCTGCTCGAAGAGCACGTTCGGGTACTTCTTGGCCGCGGCGACCAGCTCTGGCTGATAGCCGTACGAGGTGGCGAAGATGATGTTCGCTCCCGCGTTGACCAGTTGTGTGATCACCTGTGTGCACTGCGGGCCTTCGGGTACGTCCTCTTTGAACATGGTTTGCACGCGCCCGCCGAAGTAGCTCTGCACTGCGAGGCGCCCGACGTCCTGGGCGTGGGTCCAGCCCGCGTCGCTCGGAGCTCCGACGTAGATGAACCCCACCTTGAACGGGTGGCTCTTGGTCCACTGGCTACCGGGAGCCGCCGTCGCGGTCTTCGGGCTCGCGCTTGAGGACACACTGCCCACGGCGCCCACCGCCACGGCGCTGACCATCGTGAAGGCGACTAAGACGCTCGACAACCTTTTCATCCTGCTCATGACCTCTGTCTCCTCTCGGGACGACCGCCGAGAAACCGTCGGCCATCTCCTTAGTTGCGCCGACCGGGCAGACCCGACTCACCGGCTCGTTTCCAAGGATGCAAACTTTACGAACGCGTGTACAGAGTCATTCGACCCTAACCAGCAAGGGCATCTTCCCACTGGTTAGCTCGAAGCGTACAGCGCACGAGGTCCGGAACACTTGTTGGGATCCGAACCTCAGCCAACTGCGACGGTAGTGCAGCCTGAGGTGTCCTTGTACGCCACGCGCTACTGAGCAACGTGTGACAAGCGCGTCCCTTGCTCACCACAGTCACCGCAACATGGCGGCCGCTCTTTCTTGTCGACCCGACAAATCAAAAGGGTCCGGTTCCTTCCGAGCCGTGCGCGACGCGTGCACCCGGCTCGGGTCGCGTTCAATGGCTGCCCGAGCTGTGGAATGCGGGCTCACGCGAGCCGAACCGCTGCTCTCCACCTTCGTCGCATCGGTCGGCGTCGCACGACTGGTCCGACACGGGACCAAGGACGTCGAGGCGGAGATCGACGAGATCGTCGCGCTCCCTGGGCCGTGCCGGCACCGAAGAGGCGTGCAACAACTAGCGCGGTTCATCGTTTCGGTACCAGTGAGGTGGTCGCCATTGGCGTGACTGCGGCCTCAACTGGAAGGCTCTCGCGTCCCTGGCACCCGTCACGTTCGGGCAATGGAGTGGACCGACGCCTTGTACTACGTCCGCTCCTACACGGGCCCTATCTCGAACGCCACGCACGGAGCCGACTCCAGCTCGCTGTTTGGGACGATCATTGCCGGTACACCCGGCAACCTCCGTCGGAAGGGTTGCAGAGGGACACCGTCATCCGCGTCGGCGCTGGGGACGTCGCCTTCCTAACTGCCGCCTTCGTGTGCCGCTCGGGACCAGGATTCAGTGGTCCCTCTGGGCCGTCCGGCCCTGAGCTAATCCGCCAAAGCTGAACCTGAGGTTGAGCTTGAGGGTCGGATGGATGGCGCACACGGGTGCTTCGCTCCCGATCGACCAGGCAGGGGCCTCTTCGGCGCCGAGTTGCGGGCCGGGTTGACCAGCTCGTGCAGCGACCCCCAGGCCGAGGGGAATGCCGGGGGTCGCGCACATGCGGCTAGGCACCTTATGTATCGACCCCGATTGCAGCACCTTGAGCTTCGCCTGGTCGCAAGCCGCGGCGCGGCACGTGGGTCGGTCGTGTTTCGCCAATTCTGTGGGAAGTGCCGGAACGGTCTCACTGCCAGTACCGCGGCTCAGCCGCGCCCGGCGTCGACCGCACAGCTTCGAGTCGGCTTGCGAAGCGGGAGGCCGTACCACGCCGCGCCAGCCTCAAAGCTCACCGTCGGTGGACCCAGCAGTTTCGACAACAAAGCGATCCCGCGAGCACGGACGGCTCCTGTACGCGTGCGGAGAACGAGCGCATCGACCGCGTGAGCGCGCACAACAGCCTCGAGGACGCGACAGACCCTCGCCAACGGCACGCCGGCGACCGCCGAGGGCTCGGTGAGGAGATCGGACAGCTCGCTCAGGTCCGGAGTTTCGGCGACGTAGTAGCGGCCTCGACCCACCGCGCCCGGGACGAGCGCGTAACCACCGATTAGCCGGAAGCTCATCTCATCCTCGGCTTGCCAGAGCATGGGCTCGTCGTTGTGGGCACGC
This sequence comes from Acidimicrobiaceae bacterium, assembly GCA_003140595.1. Classification (GTDB taxonomy): domain Bacteria; phylum Actinomycetota; class Acidimicrobiia; order Acidimicrobiales; family Bog-793; genus Fen-455. The sequence goes on from PLKG01000091.1 coordinate 60,990, forward strand.
GGATACGGGAAAGCCAGTACGACGCCGCCACTTGGAACCGAACGCCCGAGCGACGAAGTGAGCTGCGGCGCGGTCGCGCGCTGCTCGCGGACCACGGGGAACTGATCCAGCAGGGGGACGAAGGCCACTGCCACCAAGACGAGCAGGGCAACGGTGTAAAGGCGTGGGTCGATCCGCATCCGGGACGTGAGGGGCTCCACCCGGGGCTCAACAAGGTGCTCTGGCAACCTCTGAGCCGTCCGAGAGTGCTCGTCTATCCAGGTTCTCGTACGGTCGAGGCCGACGGCCAGGACGACGGCCAGGAAGAGCGTCTCTATGCCCGAGATCCTGACCGGCTCGAGGTCGACCAGGACCGGGACGTGCTCGAAAAGTGCTTCGGGAAGCCAGATCCCCAAGGTGTGCCCGTCGACGGTGAGATGAGGACCGAGAGACAGCAGGAACGCGGCGCACGCGCACGCGACCGCGAACCGGATCGTTCCCAGTTTGCGCCACCACACGGTCAGTATCACCAGCCCTATCAACAGCGGTATGCCCAAGTAGCCGGATGGGTCGGTCAGTTGTGGCGTCGATCGCAGGATCGGTCGCAGAAGATCGACCCGGAAAGCTGCGATCACACCAGGTGGCTGAATGCCGTTGGGGATGCGTCGCGGACCGGAGAGGAAGTACCAGATCGCATAACCGGCGACTGCTCCGAAGCAAAGGCAGGCCGTGAGCAGCCCGGGCGCTGCCACGCGGATAGCCGTGACGATCTCGTGCCTGTGCGTCAACGCGAGCAAGACCAGCCCGATCGCCGCCATGATGGCGCAGTACGCCAGTATCTCCGGATCGATGAGGAGCTGGGCGGCGCTTAACAGTCCGAGCAGGATGCCAACTTTGAGCGGCGACCTTTGCCTGGTCACGAATAGCTCGTCGAAGCACCAGAGCAGGAGCGGAGGGATCACCAGGAACGCGAGGTCGAGATGAACCGAGCTCTCGAATGTCATGTACGACCCGAACCCGTAAAGCAGCCCAGCTGCGAAGGCTGCAGGCCACCAGCTCACCCATCTTCGCGAAACGAGGAACATCGAAGTGGCTGAGCCAGCTAGCGCTATGCGCATCAAGAGGTTGAACGACGCGACAGGGCCGAGCGCGAGCGTGACCGGAGCCGACAGGATGCCCAGCAGCGGGACCGAGGTGTTCGAGGCGAGGTTCACGCCGAGCGGAAAATCGACGTAGTTGGTGAAAAATGGGTTCAGACCGTGCCCGAGAGCGAACGGTGTCCAGGCAAGGAACCACGACATCTGCGCCGGATCCCCAGCGCCTGCCCCTAAGGGGTGCGGCAGCCTGCTTGCGTCGAGGGGTAAGACCGGCCAGTACGCCAGGACGGCGAGCACGACGTAGGCGCCGACGGCAAGCGCGATCAAGGCGCCCGGTCTCCGCACCGCCTGCCTATCGCCCGAAGGCCGCATTGGCACGTCGTTCCCTTTGAGCCGAGCCTTCGGCTTCGCCGCCATCCGCACACCGAAGCGTTTCTCCGATGCGCTGGTGCAGAAGGATAACGGTTCGGACACCCTCGTCGGAGACGCCAGGTACCGTGGACTCGGGTCGTTCGCAGCGGCCGACAATTGGCCTGAGCACCGTTGGCCGCGTCTATGGTTCAGCGGAACCCATGGTGCACTCCCCTTCAACTGTGACCCTCGGTCAGCGAGACCGGGCTGGAATAGACGCTCCGGGGGCCATTCCCCGGCGATGGTCACTCGTCGCGCGAGCCGACAAGTGGGCGATCGCGCTCTTCGTCGCGATACCCGTGTTGATCGGCGTCCCACCCGCGCTCTTGGGAAGACCCCTGTTCCCCGGTAGCGGCACAGCGGACAACTTGACGCAGAACTATCCACTGAGAGTGCTGGCTGGCGAGTTGCTGCGGCACGGTCGACTGCCCCTGTGGGACCCGTACATATGGAGCGGAACGCCGCTGCTCGCTGGATGGAACGCGGGAGCCCTGTACCCCGGTACGTGGTTGTTCGCCGTTCTGCCCGCCAGCGCGGCGTGGACGATCAACGTGGCTTCAGTATCGGTGGTCTGTGCCGCCGGGATGCATGTCTTTCTGCGCCGTCTCGGTTGTTCCCCGCTCGCCGGCCTGCTGGGGGCCTTGACGTTCACCTACACGGGGTTCATGTGGGGCCAAGCTGTGCACCTCGGGCTCGTAATGGGAATGAGCTTCACTCCCTGGATGCTGCTCGCCGTCCATGAGCTCGCCACTTCTCCCGAGCCGCGAGAGGCTCGGCGCTGGGTCGCCCTCTTGGGCGGGTGCGGCGGGCTAGTCGTGCTCGCTGGTGATCCTCGCGCCGCATCCAGCATCGCCTTCATTGTGGTGACGTACTTCCTCGCCATCTGCTGGCGGGCATGGCGGACGGGCCGGAACATCAACGTCGCCGGTATCGGCCTGGTGGTGGCCGCGCTCCTCGCCGTTGTCCTCTCCACGGCGCAGTGGCTGCCAGGCCTCAGCTTCCTGCACGAATCCGAGCGCGGGGCGGTCACTTTCACTCGCTTCGCGGCAGGATCGCTCTCGTGGCACGACTTCGAGCTGCTGTTCGTGCCGTTCCTGGTCGGTGGCAACGGCACCTTCGGCCTCCCGGGCTATCTCGGCTCGTACAACCTCCCGGAACTGAGCTACGCCGTCGGTATCGTGCCTCTCATCGCCGCGATTGTCTTCATCGGACGCGCGATGCGCCGGCGTGCCGGCGAGAAGCCTCTCGGGGTCTGGTACGCCTTGATCATCGAGGGCGTCCTGCTATCTGCCGGTGCCAATACCCCCCTCGGCCACGTCCTAGTGGCAATACCGCTTTACGGGGGCCAGCGCCTCCAGAACCGAAATGCGGTGATAGTGGATCTCGCGCTCGCCGTACTGCTCGCGGTGTTCGTCGACGTGCTGCGGCCACGTGCCCGCTCACTCGGCGCGCTACCAGATCCGGCAACCGAAGCAGACTCAGGACTCACCTTCAACGAACGCCTGGCCGGCCTGGTGCCCATCTGCATCGTTGCAGTCCTCGTCCTCGCGGCTTACGTGGTCGGCCGATCGATCCAGCGCGGCTTTGGCGTCTCGGGCTACCACTCGGGGCTCGCGCTGCACTTGACCCCGTACTTCGCAGTCGTGCTCGTCATCTCGGCAGGTGCCGCTCTCCTACTCGTGGGTGCGCCGCGCCTCAGCTCGAGCGGTCGGCGGCGATTGGTGACCATCGTCGTGGTCGCGGACGTTTTGATGTGCGTCGCGAACGGGTCATACACGTTCCCCGCCAAAGCCACCATTGCAAAGACGAACACCGCCATTGTCGCCCTCTCGAAGCTGCTCGGGGCTCAGGGCCGCTACGCGATCTTCAATCCCGCCCAGAGCCTGCCTGCTGGGCTCCGCGGGACAATCCTCGCGCTCGGCCCTTTCAGCCTCGGCATCCTGCATCAAGTCCCGAGCGTCCAGGGCTACTCCTCGGCTGTCGCCGGTAGCTACCAACTTGTCACCGGGGCCCACGACGTCGAGAACTTGCAGCCGGTCGCCCTCACCCGTTCTGACCTTGACATCTTGAACCTGAAGGAACTGGTCACACTTCCCGAATACCTGGTGGAGGCGGTCCCGGGAAACCGACCGATTCCAGTCGCTCAGGGAACCCCCGTCGCACCCGGAACCGAGGCGGAGGCAGAGGCACTCGACGCAATAGCGCCGCAGAAGCCGCTACACCCGCTTCCGCCGTTCCTCCTCTCCCCCGGACGGTCATCGACTTGGATGTTGCCAGGCCCGATCGCGCTCGACTCGGTGACGGTGGTGCTCGTGCCCTACAACGATGAGATTGCCCGAACCATCTCGGTCGGCATACTCAATGCCAAAGACCAGACAGTGCAAGACCGTCAGGTGACGGTCTTGCATTCACAGGTCCAGGTCTCCTTGAAAGGTCAGGAGGCCTACGGGATCCGGCTCGGTGCGTCGAACGCCACCCCGGTCTCCATCGGTGCAGTCGCAGTGACCACGGTGCACGCGATGGCAGTCAACTCGGGACCCTTGACCCGCCGCCTCGTCCTCAACCAGGTTCTTCAGGGAGTCCTCGAACCGCCGCACTGGCGGTACCAGACCGAGATCGGCGGGCTGTCGGTGTTCACCAACACGCTCGCCCGAGGAGCCTCCTGGATCGAGCCGGCTGGTTCCAAGACACCGTTGGCTCCCGAGCTTCCTGCCGCGCGCGCAACTACGCCTCGCGTCCAAGGATGGCAAAACCCGGAGACCATCGTCTCGACACCGAGCGCGGCAGTGCTGGTCCGAAGTGAGGCCTACGACAAGGGTTGGGTCGCGCGACTGACTCCGGTCGGTGGTGGCTCGTCGGTGACCGTGCACGTGAGGCCGCTCGGGATACTCCAGGCGATCTCGCTTCCAGCGGGCAAATACGTCGTGACCTGGATCTACACTGCCAAGCTCGCGAAGCTTGGTGTCATTGTCAGCGGAGTAGGTGTGCTCGCACTGGTTCTCCTCGTATTCGCGCCGAGTCGACGCCGCCGACCAAGATCCGTCAAGAAGCCCGTCGGCTCGCCGGAGCCGGGAGCTTCGGCCTAGCTCGAGACCGTACAGAGTGCGGGCGTGGACCGCCGGGCGGCTCTGGCGGAAACGTCGGGCTTCTCGCCCGCAAGACCACGGCGTCAGCGAAGAAGCTTCAACCGGCAGGACCGGCGGCAAGAGGCACCGACGCTCTGTGCCGGCTACCGGCGGAATCGGTCCAACCCACTTGCACGTGGTCACCCGGGTGATACCCCTGCATCCGCGACGTGAGAGCCGGGGCAGAATCGACGGGGTTTCCTCCGAGCGACGTTATTACGTCGCCCTCGACCAGTCCCGCGGATGAAGCCGGCGAACCCGACAGCACTTGGTGTACGAGCGCTCCGGACGGAGAAGAGCTCGAGGTCACCGAGACGCCGAGGAACGCCGTCGGGCCGATGTGCACGCTCGCGGAGGCTTGACCGGACTCGATCTTCTTGGCGATCGCCACAGCCGAACTGATCGGGATGGCATAGCCGTCAGTACCCGTCGTCTGGAACGAGAACCCCACCGAGGCCGCCGTGTCCATCCCGACAACTTTCCCTGAGGTGTTCACGAGCGGTCCTCCCGAATCACCGGCCTGGATATAGGCGTTGACCTCGATAAGGCCAGTCAACTTCTCGGGGTTGCCGCCATCTTGTTCCGTAGCGGTGATCGACTGGTCGAGAGCTGTAACCGAACCGCCCGCGGCGCTGGGGGTTCCGCCGATACCGCCGGCGTTGCCAATCCCTACGACCGCTTCGCCTCGACGAACCATGGACGAGTCGCCGAGCGAAGCGACCTTCAGCCCCGCGGCATCCTTCAGCTTCAACACGGCGACATCACTCGAGCGGTCGTAACCGACGACCGTGGCTGTGTAGACCCGTCCGTTGCCGACGTCGGTCACTCTGATGCTCGTGGCGCCATCGACCACGTGGTTATTTGTGAGCACTTCGCCCGTGGAGGTAAGGACGATTCCCGTGCCGGCGGCCTCCTCGTTCGCGTATCCGAGGCTCGTATCAACATCCACAAGGCCAGGGTCGACCCGCAAGGCAATCGCCGCGCTGTCCGCAGGGGCTCCAGATGCCGACGGATTGGATCCCGACGAGCCCGATCCGAACGAGAAGCCTCCCGATCCAAAAGGCAAGGTGCCCGATCCATATGGCAAGGTGCCCGATCCGAACGGGAAATTCGGCGAGCCTGACGACGGCGAGTTCGCCGAAGGAAGTGAACCCGACGCGGAATTCGACTGCCAGACGACATGGCCGATGCCGAACCCCGCGGCAATGCCGATCAAGAGCAACACCACGACGAACAAGACGGTCGTAGCGTGACGTCTGGGTGGTTGGGGCGGCGGCGGCACGGCCCAGTACGGTCCTGGAGGGCCGACCCACAGTGGTCCGTCACCCGTCCCGGGCGCGCCGGGAGGAAGTGGAGGAGGTACCCACATCCAGCCGCCGGATCCAGCGTCGGGCCCAAGTGGCGTGGCGGGAGTGTCGGCACGCTCCGGGGCGGCAGCCTCCTCCGATGTCACCTCGTCGACCCTCCTCACCACAGGTTCGCCACTCTCGTATTCCTCGTCCATCACCCTCTCCTCCTCAGGGACGGTAACGCACATCCAACTACCCATATTCACTACACCCGGTGCACCTGTGGATTGCCTGAGTTGCGCCTAAGCAAAAGCTGAGAGGGTTCCGGGACAAGGCCCCCGCCGGTCTGCAATTGACCTGCGTGCAAGCTGGGAGAGCTCAGTTGCGGCTGGCTAAAGTGGTGCTGTTGTGCCCGGTCCGCGGCGCGGCTCCGGCACTTCGCGAGTAGACGGCCCGCAAGCAAGGGACAACCGTGACGAGCACGACCAGTGTGTGGGGAGCCAGCAGTCGGCAGCAGACAACCGAAGCCACCGGCCACGGTGACGAGGAGACGGCCAACTGGACGCGCTCGGACCGAAGCTCGATTCGCAAAGGAACAGCCGAGGATCGATGAGTACCTTCGTCTCTGGTCCCGAGAGTGCCGGTGCTTCACGACCGGAGTCGCCAGAAGCGACCCTAGGCTCGGGGACGCCAGGGGGATCGGCTGGCGCGCCGATCCGCGATCGTCGGCTCATTCTCGCGGTGCTATGCGTGAGCCTCCTGCTCGTGAGTCTCGACAACACGATTCTGAACGTGGCGCTACCGGTCATCGTGCGCACACTGCACGCCTCGTCGAGCTCGCTGCAGTGGATCGTCGACTCCTACGCGATCGTCTTCGCCGGCTTGCTTCTCGTGGCTGGCAGCCTTGGTGACCGTGTAGGACGTAAGTGGGTCTTCATGGCGGGACTGGTGATCTTCTCGGCAGGCTCGGCTGTGTCGGCTTTCTCCGGATCAGCCGATCGGCTCATCGCGGCACGAGCCTTCATGGGGGTAGGAGGAGCAGCCATAATGCCCTCAACCCTGTCGATCCTGACCAGCACCTTCACCGAAGCGCGTGAGCGCGCCCGGGCCATCGGAATCTGGTCGGGCACCACAGGACTTGGCGTGGCAGTTGGTCCCGTGGTCGGCGGCTGGCTGCTCGCTCACTTCTGGTGGGGCTCAGTATTCCTCGTCAATGTGCCCATCGCTGCGGTCGGACTGTTCGCCGCGGTCTGGCTCGTGCCCAACTCGAAGAACCCTGACACCAAGCGTCCCGACCCGATCGGCGCCGCCCTCTCCATCGTGGGAATGGGATTGTTGTTGTGGGGGATCATCGAGGCACCCGACCGCTCCTGGACCTCGCCGCTCATCCTCGGTGCCGTCGCCGCGGCAGTAGTAGTACTGGCCGCGTTCATGACTTGGGAGAGGCACTCGTCGCACCCAATGCTCGAAGTCTCGTTCTTCGCGTCGCGTCGTTTCTCAGCAGCAATGGGTGCCATGGGGCTCGTCATGTTCGCGTTGATGGGAGGCCTCTTCCTCCTCACCCAGTACCTCCAATTCTCCCTCGGCTACACGGCTTTCCAGACTGGCCTGCGGATTGCGCCGATCGCCGCGGTGCTACTGGTTGTCGCTCCCCTCTCGAGCCTGGTGGACCACATAGTCGGGACAAAACCCGTCGTCTTCGGCGGAATGGCGTTCATCGCCTTGGGATTCGCGCTCTTGACGCGGGTTACTGTCCACGACGGGTACATGGACGTGTTGCCCGCTTTCTTGCTGATTGGCCTCGGAACGGGCCTCGCGTTCGCCCCCTGTACCGAGTCAGTGATGGGCTCGCTGCCCATCGAGCAAGCCGGAGTGGGCGCGGCCACTAACGGCGCCGCGTTGCAGACCGGTGGGGCGCTCGGAGTGGGTGTGCTCGGAAGCTTGCTCAACACCCGGTACCAGGACCGGCTGGTGCCGGTGCTCGCCCACTACAAGATGCCGGAGTCGATACTGCACATGATCACCGGCTCGCTGGGCGGTGCTCTCAGTGTCAGCCAGAAGATCGGAGGTGTGCTCGGCACCAATCTTGCCAACTTCGCGCGCCAGTCCTTTGTGAGTGGGCTGGACCTCGCTGTCACGGTCGGAGCTGTCGTTGTCGGCACGGCGGGACTCGTGGTTCTCATCGTGCTGCCTAACAGGAGTGCCCAACCCGAGCTGGACCAGTCGCAGGAATCGACGCCGGAGACCCCCGCTCCAACGGGAGAGAATTAGGGGCAGGCACGCGCTCGGCAGGATTCTCGACCACGCACAGTCGACACGCAGCGGTGCCGTTACGATCGCATCATGCCAGCTGACCAGCCGACAATACTTGCGACCTCTGGTGGACTCAAGCGAGGGTCTCGTACCGACTTCGAGTTCGCGCCGCTAGTCATCCATGCCATCGAGCTCTCCGGCGTGAACGCACGACGCCCACGGCTGTGCCACATCGGAACCGCTGGCGGCGACCAACTTTGGTGGAGCGAATTGTGGAACGAAGCAGGGAATGCCGCCGGGATCCATGTGGTGAACCTGAACTTGTTCCCGATGCCGAACGTCGAGGACGTGACAGGGCTCCTGCTCGACCAGGATGCGATCTGGGTCGGCGGTGGCAGTGTGGCCAACTTGCTCGCGATCTGGAGACTTCACGGTCTCGACCGGATCCTTGCCAAAGTTTGGCAAGCCGGCGTAGTGCTCGCGGGAGTCTCAGCCGGATCGTTGTGCTGGCACATCGGCGGCACGACCGACTCCTTCGGACCCGAATTGCGGCCTGTGACCAATGGCCTGGGCCTGTTGCCCTACGCCAACGGAGTCCACTATGACTCTGAACCCCAACGCCGCCCACTGTTCCAGCAGCTCATCGGAGATGGTGTACTGCCCAACGGGTACGCGTCCGACGACGGGGTCGGTCTCGTCTATCACGGGACCAACTTCGTCGAAGCGGTAACCGAGATCCGAGGAAGAGGCGCCTACTTAGTTCGCCGAGAAGGCAACCAGGCGACCGAGGAGCGCATCGAGCCGAGGAGCCTACCGGAGGCCATCTGAGTCTTGGCTGGGCCGTCGACGAGTGACGAGGAAGTCGCGCTCTTGGCCGAGGACGCCCATGCGATGACTTGAGTACCCGTGTCCCGGCGCCCCTGTTCGCAGGTGTCACGAGGCGCACCACGCCAGGTCGTCCCACTATGCGCCCGGGACGCGAGTCCCATTAGCCTGCCCTCTGTGCCCAGAGAGCCATCCGAACTCCGGTTCCCAACCCGTGAGATTGTGCCACCCAAAGGACTCTGGCAGTTTGTCATCACCCGCGTGCTCGCGGTGGGAGCCCTGGGATTCATAATGGCCGTCGGACTCAACCACTCGTCGAAGGTCATCGTCGCAGCGACGATCTTCCTCGGCGTAGTGGCCCTTTTAGCCGCGATTCAAGTACCGCTGCTCAAGCGGAGGTGGCTACGACTCGAAGAGAGCCGGCTCAGGAGCCTTTCGGGCGACGCCATCTATGCCGGCCCTGCGAGGGCCGAGAATTTGCCGGGCGCCTCCGGGAGCCGCCAGATAGGCGGGGAACTCGTGCTGAACAGACAGGGCCTCTCATTTACGCCGCGCCGCTCAACTGAAGTTCCCGCTCTCAACATCGCTTGGGCCGACATGACCCATATCCGTCTCTCGCCGATCTCGAATGCCCCGGTTGCCGGCTCGCTCGAGGTCACCTTGTTCGGAGGATCGACTCAGAGGTTCGTCGTGCAGCGATGCGAGTCTCTAGCCAACAAGCTGCAGCACTTGCCGGAACGACTGTGAGCCATGAGGGATCCTCTTCTACCTATTTAGGCCGGTGCTGACCAAGCGGACACAGGCTCTTCGGGTCCCACTGAGCCAGGCACACTAAANNACTAAAGGGCGCCGTTCAACGGACCATTTACGAGTCCCCTGCGATGTTTTTGTCACTCATCTGCCAGTTCAGTGGAGCTAGCTATTGTCTATAATCGGGCTAGCCAATAAGGCAGGCCGAGTCAAGGGAGGTCGGGCACGATCATGATCAAGAAGCGGAAGCTGAGCAAGCTCGCGGTTGTGGGAACGGCTTTAGCATGCGCGGTGTTCGTGCTAGCGGTCGGTGCCACCAGTTTCGCGACCACGTCCAAGACCGACCTAGCCCAGGCCACCCATATGGTAAAGGTCCCTGGGGGCACCATGACGATCGCAGAAGGCGCTGCCGCCGGACCGAACTACATCTTCCCGATGATGGGCCTTCAGTACTTCAGTGTCACGAACTTCGACCTGATCTACCTCATGTTCCGCCCGTTGTACTACTTCGGCGTCGGCAACACGGCCGACCTCAACGAAGGGCTCTCTGTCGCGGACACGCCGGTGTACTCGAACAGCGGCCGAACGGTCACCATCAAGATGAAGGGCTACAAGTGGAGCAACGGTGAGACCGTGAACGCCCAGGACGTGGTCTTCTGGATGAACATGTTGAAGGCCGACGCCACTTCGTGGGCTGGCTACGCGCCCGGACCAGGGCAGTTCCCCGGCGATGTAACCAACGTTGTGGCGAACAACAAGACCGACACGGTCACGTTCACACTGGACGCGACATACAGCTCGTACTGGTTCACCTACAACGAGCTGAGCCAGGTCACGCCCCTGCCGGTCGCTTGGGACATCACCTCAGCTGGCGCAAAGCCGGGTTCGGGCGGTTGCTCGGGCGCCTCGTACACCTCGGTGAAGGCCCCCATATCGGCGACCACCGGCGCCCTTGCTGACGTCTCAACTTCCGCTAAGGCGTGCGCTGCAGTGTTCGCCTTCCTCTCCGGCAAGACCGAGGCGGGGGACCTCGGGACCTACGCGTCGAACCCGTTGTGGCAGGTCGTGGACGGGCCATTCCGTCTGACCGCCTACGACGCGACCGATGGCGGTGCGACAGTGGTGCCGAACAAGCAGTACTCGGGCCCGGTCAAGCCCTCCCTCGACAAGCTCGTAATGGCTCCGTTCACTACCGACTCGGCTGAGTTCAACGTGCTGCAAAGCGGCAACAAGATCAACATCGGCTACGTACCGCCGCAGAACGTTCCCGTTTACAGGGGCAAGACCTGGTGCGCAACCGGACCGTGCGTCGGAGCGAACAACGCGCAGCTCGCAGCCAACTACAACCTGTCGCCGCTGTACGGCTGGGCGATCAACTATTTCCCCCTGAACTTCACGAACCCGACCTCGGGGTCGATCTTCAAGCAGCTGTACATCCGCCAAGCAATGCAGTCGCTGATGAACCAGACGCTGTGGATCCAGCTCTACGAATCGGGTTACGGGGTTCCGGACTACGGTCCGGTGCCGGTGATCCCACCGACGGATTTCGCCTCTGCACAGGAGAGCACCAACCCCTACCCCTACAACCCTGCACACGCGAGGGCACTGCTCAGCTCACACGGCTGGAATGTAGTCAAAAACGGTCTCACCACCTGCGTGAAGCCGGGAAAAGCGGCCGACGAGTGTGGTGCGGGGATACCGAAGGGGGCTCCGCTGAGCTTCAATTACCTCTACTACAACGGCGCGGTTTCCTTTAACAGCCAGATCCAAGAGCTTCAGTCGAGTTGGGCCCAGGCTGGCATCAAGGTGATCCTCGCGGGCAAGTCATTCGGGGATGTCGTCGGCGTCGCGTTGCCATGCAGTTCCGGCAAAGCCTGTCCCTGGGACATCGCCAACTGGGGCGGCGGTTGGACCTACGCGCCGGACTACTACCCGACCGGCGAGGAGATCTTCACCACTGGCGCGGGGTCCAACAGTGGTGACTACTCCGATGCGACTGCTGACAAGCTCATCGTGGACACGAACGTCTCGTCATCGCTGTCGTCGCTTCACACCTATGAGAACTACCTGTCGCAGCAGCTCCCCGTCATCTGGCAGCCGGAAGGGGCCTACCAGTTGACCGAGATCGGGAAGAACGTCTGCGGCGTCCTCCCCCAGAACATCCTCCTCACCTGGGTAGCTGAGGACTGGTACTTCTGCAAGGCTGCCAAGTAGCCGTCAGAACCCGTCGTCCTTGACGGCGATGGGCTCTGTTCTCCCCCGGGCCACGGCGTTCGTCGTGGCCCGGGGCCTTCTCTCTACCCAAAAGGGGCTCAGAGAGGTTCTTGACGCTCAGAGCGGGAGCGCTAAGTAGAGGGCGGGCACCATGTCAGGCAGATCGCGTCCGGTGTTCCGGGACACAATCGCGTATGCCACTTCGAACGCCGCCCTGGCGGGCGCGCTTGACCTTCTTCACGAACAATTCGAGCCCTTCGGTCGGTCCTCTCGATGCTCGGGCTCGATGGTCGGCGAAGATCTCCGGCCGGCCTAGAGCGTGTTGTCGAGTGATCGGACCTCGGGCACTTCATCGGCGAGGCAGTCGGCTATCGCCTTGACCCTTGGAGGGCGGCGACAGCCGCGGGGTTCGAGCCATCGTGTTCGCACACGCGGAAGGCGCTTGGCTGTCCCGACCTGCGGTTGGTGTCACAACTACGCCGTAGTCCGCGCTCCTCCTGTGCCGTCAGGCTATGACAAGGTCGCCGACGGGGTACGTTCGTCGAGGCCCCAAGGGGCGCCGCTGTCGTTCAACAGCTCGAGGAACGGCTCGGCCGGCAGAGCCTCGGGGCCGAGCAGCCCGACACCCGACCAAGCTCCGGAGGTGAGCAGCTCGATCGCCAGCACCGGATTGATCGCTGTCTGCCAGACGACAGCCTGCGAGTCGTCCGCCGACATGCACCAGTCGTTGTCGACAGCGTGGTAGAGGTAGACCTCCCTGGGGGAACCATCCTTGCCAATGCCCGTCGTCCAAGTCCCGGCACAGGTGACTCCGTGCATGAGGTGGCCTATCTGGGCCGGGTCCGGCAGGCACGCAGCGACGACGTCTCGGGGCGAGACCTTCTCGGCGCCCACCGAGACCTTCTGCGTCGAGTCGAGGCCGAGCATGTGGAGCGTCTTGAGCACGCCGATGAAGTCGTCCCCTAGGCCGTACTTGAACGTGACGCGCTTCGCGTCGAGCCAGCGCGGTATGAGGATCACCTCTTCATGTTCCACGTTGACGCACTCGACTGGGCCGATGCCTGCGGGGAAGACGAAGGTCTCCGGCTCGCTGAATGGCTCGGTGGTGAACCACCCACGCCCCTTCTCCCAGATGACGGGAGGATTCAGGCACTCCTCGATGGTTGTCCAAATGGAAAAGCTCGGGCAGAAGTCATGGCCGTCGATGACGAGATTGGCACCGTCCCTCACACCGAACTCGTCGACGGAACTGAAGAGATTATCCACTGCGTAGCGGGCGAAAACGTCGGACAGCCCCGGCTCGACTCCCATTCCCGCCAGTGCCAACAGCCCGCGCTCCTCCCACTTCGGGGCGAGCTCGAACTGCTCGTCTCCAAGCTTCACCCCTGTCTTGGAGAAAGGCTCTTCGACATTCGGACGAGAAAGGGACATTGCCATGTCCATGTAGTTGGCGCCAGCCGCAAACGCCGCGCGATAGATCGGCATGACAAAGCGAGGGTCGACCGCGTTGAGCACCACGTCGCAGTTCTCTGCCCGAATGAGCTCGCTGATCATCAGCTCATCGGAGGCGTCAATCTTGAAGCCAGAGAACCGCTCTGAGACCGAGGCCGCCTTCTCCGCGCGCTCTATGTCGTAATCGGCCATCACGACCTTCTCGAAGTTGCCCCGGCGCGCCGCTATATGTGCGAAGGCACTACCGACTCCACCGGCTCCTACAACGAGAACTCGCATGAGAAGGTCCTTTCTCGGCAAATCCGACTGGCGATCTGCTTGGCGTAGCACGATGAAATGTGCCTCAGACGTGCACTTACTTAGTCTAGAGGAAGCCCGACAGTCCTCCATAGGCCGAAAGTCCCTATTCAGGCTCGGTTACCGGTGAGAGAATCGCCAAAGAGCTCGACCGTGAACAGGAAGGACCGCACCGGGTTGAGAACGTCACGTCGCTGGTCAAGGACCAACGACTGGCGGCGCCGAGCGCGCCGGATCGACACTGCCGAGCAAACGATAGCCAGATGTGCACAACGGAGTGCACAGGGAGGCAACTGAAGTGAGCAACAACATCAAGACAATTCTGAATGATCTCGAGAGACGGAACTCTGGCGAGCCGGAGTTCCTACAAGCTACGCGTGAAGTGCTGACTTCCCTCGAGCCCGTCGTCGAGCGGTACCCCAATTACCAAGAAGCAAAGGTACTCGAGCGGCTTGTCGAGCCCGAGAGAGTGATCATGTTCCGCGTCAGCTGGGTCGACGACAATGGCGAGATCCAGGTCAATCGCGGCTATCGCGTCCAGATGAACAGCGCCATCGGACCGTTCAAGGGTGGCCTCAGGTTCCACCCGTCGGTCTATCTGGGACTGCTGAAGTTCCTCGCCTTCGAACAGGTCATCAAGAACTCCCTCACCACCTTGCCCATGGGCGGGGCCAAGGGTGGTGCCGACTTTGACCCGAAGGGAAAGAGCGACGGAGAGGTCCGTCGTTTCTGCCAAGCCTTCATGACAGAGCTCTACCGTCACATCGGCCAGTTCACCGACGTGCCAGCGGGCGACATCGGTGTCGGCGCCCGGGAGATCGGCTTCCTGTTCGGGCAGTACAAGCGGATCGCCAACCAGTTCACCGGCGTCCTCACCGGCAAGGGCCTCAACTGGGGCGGATCCGAGATCCGGCCGGAGGCGACGGGCTACGGATCCGTCTACTTCGCCCAGGAGATGCTTGCCACGCGTGCGGAAACCCTCGAAGGCAAGCGTTGCCTCGTGTCCGGCAGTGGCAACGTCGCTCAGTACACAGTCGAGAAGCTGATCGAATTGGGTGCAAAGCCGCTGACGGTCTCGGACTCGGACGGGTTCATCCACGACCCCGACGGGATCGACACCGAGAAGCTGGCATACGTGATGGAACTGAAGAACGTGCGGCGCGGACGCATCCGTGAGTACGCCGACCGCTTCCATGGAGCGACCTTCACGCCGGCGATCGACCACGGGTCGAACCCGCTGTGGGCCATCCCGGCAGACTGCGCCTTCCCGAGCGCGACCCAGAACGAGATCAACGGCGTGGACGCGCGGGCTCTGGTGGCCAACGGCGTCCAGCTGGTCGCAGAGGGCGCGAACATGCCGACCACACCCGAAGGCGTCGATCGCTTCCTCGAGGCCAAGCTCCTATACGGCCCCGGGAAGGCTGCCAACGCAGGCGGCGTAGCTGTTTCCGGCCTGGAGATGACTCAGGACATCGAGCACCTCTCCTGGACCCGCGAGCAGGTGGACGGCAAGTTGAAGCAGATCATGCGCGCGATCCACACCAACGTACGTGCCGCGGCCGAGGAATACGGCAGGCCGGGCGACTACGTCTTGGGCGCCAACATCGCCGGATTCGTAAAGGTAGCTGACGCAATGGTGGACGAAAGCACGGTGTAAATGGCTGGCGGTGCCGTTTCGATAGCTTCCTCGGAGAGCCTCGACAAGGGTTTGAAGTCGGGCGCGCTCGGGCTTGTCTCGAGCATCGTCATCGGCACCGCTTCCACAGCTCCCGCCTACAGCCTGGCTGCGACGCTCGGCCTTGTCACTGCCACGGTCGGTTTTCACGCGCCACTCGTTGCAATCGGTGCATTTGTGCCGATGCTGCTGATCTCGATCGGCTACAGCGAGCTCAACAAGGCAGACCCGGACTGCGGGACGACCTTCACCTGGGCAACGCGAGCCTTCGGACCGAAGACGGGCTGGGCGGGCGGCTGGGGAATCATCGCCTCCGATGTGCTCGTCATGGCCAGCCTCGCCGAGGTTGCCGGTCAGTACGGCTTCCTGCTCTTCAACGCGAACGGCATCGGTAACAACCCGACCAGCCCTTGGGTGCTCCTGGTAGGCGTTCTTTGGATCGTCGTTCTGGCCTACATCTGTTACAGGGGCATCGAGGTCTCAGCATGGGTCCAGCGCGTCCTGCTGGCTATCGAGCTCGTCATGCTGGCGGTCTATGCGATCGTGGCGATCATCAGGGTTGCAGTGGGACACGCGCCACCGGGCCACATGGTGCCTACCTTGTCATGGTTCAACCCGACGACTCTGTCCCTCAACTCGCTCGTCGACGGTCTCGTGCTGATGTTGTTCATCTACTGGGGCTGGGACACTTCGCTCTCGGTGAACGAGGAGACGAGTGACAAGGAGCGACTTCCGGGCTTGGCAGGCATCATCGCCACAGTGTTGCTGCTCGCAACCTACGGGCTCGTCACCATCGCCGCCCAAGCCTTCGCCGGCGTCGGTACGACGGGGATAGGCCTTGCGAACCCGGCGCACCTCACCGACGTCTTGTCGGTTCAGGGCACCGCAGTGTTCGGGTCGGCCTGGATCGGCTCGGTCTTCTCGCACCTCCTGCTTCTCATGGTGCTCTCGTCGGCCGCGGCCTCTACTCAGACGACGATCCTTCCCACCGCCCGCACCATGCTCTCGATGAGCGTGTACAAGGCGGTGCCCGACGCGTTCGGGACCATGCATAAGAAGTACCTGACCCCGACGGTTGCCACCGTGTCGATGGGCGTCATCTCGATAGTGATGTACGCGCTCATGAACTTCCTCTCGGGCGGCAATGTCATCGCAGACTCGGTCACGGCGATCGGGGTGTGGATCGCCTTCTACTACGGCCTGACCGGTTGGACCTGCCTGTGGTACTACCGCAAGATGCTCACGCGGAGCGCTCGCGACCTCATGATGAAAGGTGTGCTACCTGGCCTCGGCGGGCTCATTCTGTTCGCTGCAGGTGCCTGGAGCTTGAAGGCGGACTGGTTCTTCTCGAGCGGTCAGAGCTACACGTCGTGGCAATTGCCGTTCGCCCCACACTGGGACATCGGCGGAGTCTTCATGGTGTTCCTAGTCAGTGCCCTGATCGGTCTCGGCTGTGCGGTGGCATGGCGCATCGCCGGGCCGTCGTTCTTCCGGGGCGAGACACTCAACCGCTCAACACCGACACTCGTGCCCGAGGGCGCCCCCTTGCCGCTGGTTCAGGCGGGCCCGGAGGCCCGGGGGGCACAGGGCCACGAAGCAGACGCGGACTGAGCCCTCCTCACAACACTGAGCCCGAAGAGCGGCCGTTAGGCCCGCGACCCTGTTGCTTCCTGCCCGAGCCGCGCCGCCAGGTCGTCGCCTGGACTCCGGCGCTCAGGCCTGGCGAGGCATCGAGTACATGTCACTTGCACTGGTCGCGACCAACCGCCGGGCCGCTTCTGGCGGCGGGCAACACTTGAGAAGTGACGTCCTTCGACCAAGGGCGCTGGCTACAGTCATTGAGTCGTACCTGGCGATGGCGCTCAACGAGACAGAGGTGAAACTTGAGGCGTGTCCCCCTTGCGGTGTTCGGCGTTACCGTCGCCGTCGCCTTGTTCCTGCCTGTAAGTCGTGCGGTGGCGGCTCGCGGTCCCGTGCCGGCATCGACGGGCCAGCTCTCTGCCGTGAAGACCACCCCTAAGGTGCTCCCGTGCGTCGGTCTCCCGCAGGTGAGACCGGCCAATTACCTGATGAGCTGCGCGGACGCCAATGCATCTTGGAAGAAGGTCAAGTGGGCGAGCTGGGGTGCCAAGTCCGCCATCGGCACCGGCGATCTCTACCAGAACGATTGTCAGCCGAACTGCGTCTCGGGACAGTTCCACTCCGATCGCGCGAAGGTGGTCCTGTCAGAGGTGAAAGCGACCAAGAAGTACGGTCTGCTCTACTCGCAGGCCACGTTCTCCTACTCGCTCAAGGGCAAGCACATGAGCGAGACGTTCGGGCTCGCGACCTCGCCCGAGTAGGCGGCTAACGCCGTGGAACAAGGCCGTCGGCCAAAGGCCTCTGCAGCGGGACCTTCGGCCCTGGGAGAAAGGCGGAACCGGAACTACGGTGCACTATCGAGCAGGCCGTACCGACAGTCATCCCCCGCGACGCAATGGCGCGCCACCGGAAGATCGCCGAATGCACAAGGCGAGATGATGGACCGTAGACGCCGAGCCGGCTTCCAACAGTGGTCTGCCCCGCACCAAGACCGTCACGGCTAGGGCACGATTGCGGAAAGGAGAACAGTGCCATGGAGGAGAACCTGGAGAAGTACCGCCCGCTGTTCATCGGTGGCGAATGGGTGGATCCCGCTCAAGGTGAGACCGGTGACGACATCAACCCGGCAACCGGGAAGACGATCGCCAAAGTTGCTGTAGCCGCCGAGCAGGACGTTGAGAGGGCGGTGACCGCTGCGCAGAAGGCCTACGACGACGTCTGGTTCGACACGCCTCCGAAAGAACGCAGTGCCATGCTCCTCAAGCTTGCCGACGCCATCGACGCCGACGCGGACGAGCTTGCCCGACTCGAGTCCATCGACGTCGGAAAGCCGATCACGGTCTCGAAAGCGGACATCCCCTTCGTGTCCGACAGTCTCCGCTTCTTTGCAGGAGCTGCCCGCTGCCAAGAAGGCAAGTCAACCGGTGAGTACGAGAGGGGGTTCACCTCCATGATCCGGCGGGAGCCGTTGGGCGTCACCGTCGGTATCTGCCCTTGGAACTACCCGTTGATGATGGCCATCTGGAAGCTCGGCCCCGCCTTGGCGGCTGGTAACACGTCCATCATCAAGCCGGCGCAGATCACGCCGCTCACCACGCTCCGCTTAGCGGACCTGGCAGCGGACATAGTTCCCGCGGGTGTGTTCAACGTCGTGACAGGCCGGGGCGCGGTCATAGGCGACGCTCTTACGCGACACCCAGCGGTCCGTCTCGTGTCTGTCACCGGCGATACGGCGACAGGCAAGATCATCGCCGCCGCCTGTGCCGAGACAGTTAAGCGTGCCCACCTGGAGCTCGGAGGAAAGGCCCCTGTGGTGGTCTTCGACGACGCTGATTTGGAGGCTCTGGTCGAGTCACTGAAGTTCGCTGGCTACGCCAACACCGGCCAAGACTGCACTGCGTCATGCCGCGTGGTCACCGGTCCCAAGATCTACGACGACCTCCTGTCCGCTCTGGTGCCGGCTGTCGAGTCGATCAAGGTCGGCGACATCTCCGACGCCGCGGTCGAGGTCGGACCGCTTGTCTCGGCCAAACAACGCGAAAATGTGAAGGGCTTCGTCGACCGGGCACAGGACGCCGGGGCCAAAATCCTAACGGGTGGCTCGGAAATATCCGGGCCGGGATTCTTCTACAAGCCGACCGTGGTCACCGACGTCGACCAGAAGGCTGAGATCGTGCAGCGGGAGGTGTTCGGCCCTGTCGTCACAGTGCAGCGATTCTCCGACGAGGATCAAGCCGTGGCCTGGGCCAACGATGTCGACTACGGGTTGGCCTCCTCGGTGTGGACCCGCGACATCGCCCGCGCGATGCGAGTCGCTCGCCGGCTTCAATACGGAGCTGTCTGGGTCAACACCCATTTCTGGCTCACCCCAGAGATGCCGCACGGCGGTTACAAACAGAGCGGTTACGGCAAGGACCTGTCGATGTACTCCCTCGAGGACTACACCCAGATCAAGCACGTGATGACGCCGCTTGCATAGATCCACCACCCGCGAACCTCGGCGTCGCGAGGACAAGGGCCGGTCGACGACATCCGAGGATCAGGCACAGCGGGAGGACCCATCGCGCTCCGCCACGACACGGGCCTCGGCGCCGACACAACCTAGGTGCCGCGGATACCTCGAGGTTCCTAGGCTTCGGCCTCACAGAACGCCCGGCGTGTGCTGTGGGCCTTGATGGACCCGACGAGGCGAGGATGAGGAGCGGTCCTATGACCGAACGAGAATTCGAACTGAGCCGGAGGGATCTACTGGGTTACGCGGCCAGGGGTGCGGCACTTCTCGGCACGGGGGGCCTGCTGGCCGCATGCAGCTCCAGCGCCGCGAGCCCCAGCACCACCACGACGACGCCGATCCTCAAGCTCGGCGGAACGCTGAGGGCCGGCCTCAGTGGAGGCAGTGGTAAAGACACCCTCGACCCTCATAACTGGGTCAGCCTTGTCGACGGCGCCCGCGTGTACTCCCTGTTCAACCCCTTGGTGGACTTCGACCTCGACGCCCATCCCGTGTTGAGCCTCGCCGAGGAGCTCACTCCGAGCAAAGACGCGATGCGCTGGACGATCCGGGTGCAGTCGGACATCGAGTTTCACAACGGCAAAACGCTCAGCGCCGACGACGTCTTGTACAGCTTCCAACGCATCGTGAACCCTAAGAGACCGGCTCTCGGTGCCAGCTCGCTCGTGGCCCTCGATATCGCCAACGCGAGGAAGATCGACAAACTCACAATAGAGATCCCGTGCCTAACTCCGTTCTCACCGTTGAAGGACATCTTGTGCGCATATCACTTCTTCGTCGTACCGGTGGGATTCGACTTGAACAAGCCGGTAGGTACCGGACCTTTCAAGTTCAAGTCGTTCGTCGCCGGCAGACAGAGCACGTTCGTGAAGAACAAGAACTACTGGGAGACCGGCCTGCCCTATCTAGGTCAGCTCGTGATCAACGACGTCCTCGGTGAGGTCAGCCGGGTGAATGCACTGGGCAGCGGCACGCTCGATGTCATCGACCAGCTTTCCGCCTACTCGATCCCGGCAGTGCGCGCGGGCGGCAACAACGTAATCGTCACGTGGGGTGGCGGCTACACGCCCTTCACGATGCGAGTCGATCAGCCGCCGTTCGACGACGTCCGCGTCCGCCAGGCCTTCCGCCTCATCTGTGATCGCCAGTACATGCTCGACACCGTCTTCAGTGGGAACGGCAGGATCGGCAACGACGTGTTCGGCCTGCGCGACATCATGTACGACTCCGCTCTGCCCCAGCGCGTGCAGGACATCGACCAGGCCAAGAGCCTGCTTGCAAGGGCGGGGCACCCCAAACTGACTGTCGAGTTGGTGACCGGCGAGATAGGGCCGGGCTCGATGCAGGCCGCGCAGGTCTTCAAGCAGCAGGCCGCGCTGGCCGGCGTGACTGTGAAACTGAGGGAGGTCACGCGTTCGGAGCTCTTCGGTCCGAATTACCTCAGCTGGACCTTCGCCCAGGACCGCTGGAAGTACTACCCATACTTCTCGAACGTCCTTCAGTCCACTCTTCCCCGTTCCCCCTTGAACGAATGCCACACGAACAACGCCGCCTACGTGAGCCTGTACAAGAAGGCGGTGGCCACCCTCGATGGTCACAGGCGGTCGGAGATCGCCCATGAGATGCAGCAGATGGAGTACTCGGGCGCGGCGAGCGGATACGTCATCCCCTACTTCAACCCTGACATCGACGCCTATGGCTCCCGTGTGAACGGCGTCGTATCGAGCAAGACCGGCCTTCCTCTAGGGGCCTTCAGCTTCAAGAACATGTGGCTCTCGTGAGCACCGCAACTCACCCAAGCGGGCGGTCAGCCCTGTCATCTGGCTCTGCGCGTTTGAGTGGGGAGCGCGTTCAGATGCGGGGTGGTGTTGGGCGGATCGGCCATGTCACCTCGTAGAGCCGGAGGAGTTCGCGGGTCGGCGTGACTGTCGAAGCCCTCGAACCTGCGTCAGCGGTGCTCGTCGCTCTCGCCCAACAACAAGAACCTCTCGATGCCGCGCCGTTCCCGTCGCTGTGCCGGACCAATACGAAGGCAAGCCAATCAGTTTGAACGGAGAGCTTCGACCAGCTCGTCCAACATCCGGTCGAGCGCGCCTAAGCCGACCGAGAGATGACCCTCCCCCCTTTCGAGATTGACCGAGGCATGAGGAAGCTGCGAGCAGAGCCACTGGCCGTGGGCGAACGGCACCATCAAGTCAGCCCTCCCTTGCCAGATCATGGTCGGGATCGAAACCTCACTTAGATCGAAGCCCCAGGGTTTGACGAATGCCAGGTCATCGTCGAGCCACCCGTCGACGCCGATCCGCAGGGCCTCGTGAAAGGACCAAGCCATGTCCTCCCCGAACTCGCCGGTCAGCACGGCTCTGTCGACCTCGGGCAGCACCGACCCGAGCGACGTCACGATGTCAGCTGCGGTGACTTCTGTTAGATGCTCCCGCATTTGCTCAAGATACGGGCGCAACCTCTCTTCACCTTGGACCGCGGACCCGAACTCGGTCACGTTCTCCTCGCCCATGCCGGCCATCCAGTCGAGACCGTCGGCCTCGTAGGGGGCAACACTGGCGATCAACAGCACCGCTGCGGCCTCGTCGAGCCTCGCGGCACAGGCGAGCGCGTGAGGGCCGCCGCCGGACCATCCACCGACCACGCAACCTTCGGCGCCGATCGTGGCGAGTACCGCCTTGGTGTCCGCCACGACATCGACGACGCTACGGCCCGCTTGACGGCTCGAATCCCCGTACCCCGGTCGCGAGGTCGTGACGAGGCGTAATCCTCGCTCGTGGGCCGCTCTTGCGATGGCTCGGATCGGTGTGGCGGCACCAGGTGTCCCGTGATGGAAGACGAAGGGTAGGCCATCTGGCGGCCCGCTCACGCGAAAGTCAAGGCATCGCCCATCAGGGAGTTGAAGGACTTCGACGGCGGTCATGCGGTCATCCTGCCATGTTCGCCCGGGCTGTCCAGCACGAGTGGATGCCGATCGCGAGATGGGCCCGTGACCTCTGACCGCGCTGAAGACCCCCCCCCCGAGATCTCACTCCCCAACGCGGAAAGCCGTCAGTCTGCGCTTCAGACACCGTGCGGCTGCGCGACAGACGAGGTCAAGAGGTCGTCGGGGAGCAGCGGGAGCGACCGCAGACGACGTCCTGTCAAGTCGAACATGGCATTGGCAATCGCTGGAGCAACGGCGATCATCGGCGTCTCTCCGGCTCCTGCCGAGGGCAGGTCGGGTCGGTTCAACAGGACGACCTCGATTGGCGGCACGTCGGAGATCCGCGGGACGCGGTAGGCGGAGAACGACCCGTTTGTGATTGCCCCGGCGATGAAGTGGACCGCCTCAAAGAGCGCGCCGCCAAGAGCAAGGACCGTGGCGCCCTCGATCTGACCGACCACGGTATCGGGGTTCACTACTGCGCCGCATTCGTAGCAGGTGACGATGCGGACCACCTGCAGACGGCCATCGCGTCCGATTCCGACCTGCGCCGCGGTCGCAACCCGTCCCTCTTTCTCGAGCCCACACGCTATGCCCTGGCCGGCGCTGGCATGCCCAGTGGTCCAGCCGAAACTCTCAGCGGCAACCCCCACCACGTTTACGAGCCGTTCGTCGGCCAGGTTGGCGATGCGGAACGCGACCGGATCGTTGCCGAGCCGGTGTGCCAGCTCGTCGATGTGCGACTCCCGGGCGAAGTTGTTGGCCGTGGCGGCCAGGGCGCGGAACGAGCCGCGGGTGAGCGGGCTCTCAGCGGGCTGGTAGTCGATCCGCTGGTTCGCCACGCGGTAGGGCGTGGTGATGGCGGCCGGTCCTGAATTGATGTTGGCGAAGGTCCAAGCTGTCAGCTCACCATCGGCTGTCGCACCCGCTTTCACGTCGATGACGGCGGCCGGACGGAGCGTGCCGACACTGAACTCCTCACCGCGGGTCCAAGCGACCCGGACCGGGCCACCCACCTCCCGAGCGAGTTGCGCCGCCTCTGTCGCGACACCGCCCGCGTGCTTGCCACCGAATCCGCCGCCTGTCGGTGGGACGATCACGCGGACATCCTGCTCGCCCAGACCCAGGGCTGCGGCGACCTGGGCCCGGACCATGAAAGGCGTCTGCGTGCCGGTCCAGACAGTAAGGCGCCCGTGGTCGTCCCAAACTGCCAAGGCGACTCGGGTCTCGAGGGAAGCGGGGGCAACGAACGCGGTGGAATAGCTGGCGTCCACTCGCACGGTCGCGGCGTCGAGGGCGGCGCTCGGATCGCCTTGTTCGAAGTGGAACGGTCCACTCCAACCCTCGTCTCCCGCTAGGGGATGCGAGCGTAGGAACTCGTCGAGGTCATCGTCCGAGGGCGCGCCCGGAATATCCCAGGTTGCCTCTAGGCAGGCCAGTGCCGCCCGGACCTGCACCCTGTCGCCAGCGACGACGCCGATACCTGAGGAGGTGCGCGCCACGACGACGTCGCCAATGCTGTCGAGTGCATCGGTGCGGAGATGAACGAGCTTGGAGTCGAGAACAGGCGCCCGCAGCATGGCCCCGTGCCGTAGGCCGGGCATGCTCAGGTCAGTCACGAACCGTAGGCCACCGGTTACGGCGTCGAGGGTGCGAGTGGGTATATGCGCTGTCCCCGCGATCCGCCAGTTCGATGGAGCGGTGACCGCAGGCTCACCGGTGACGATCTCCACTCTCCGGGTCCCGACGGGGACCGGCAACAGAGAGCGGGCGTACGCGGCGACACAGCTGAGCGCTCTCCCGGCGTCGGGCATGGAACGACTGCCGAAGGTACCCATGTCGTAAGGGCACAGGTCGGTATCGCCCATCGCGAGACGAACACTCTCGAGCGGCACGTGAAGCTCCTCGGCAACGAGCAGCCCAAGCGCGGTGCGGTTGTCCTGGCCCACGTCAACCTTGCCTGTGAACGCAGTGACGATCCCATCGCCTGTGACATGCAACCAGGCGCCGCCACTGGTCGACCACGTTCCCGGCGCCGGTTCTTCTGGCGGGAGGACCACGACCAAGCCGTCCCCGAGAACCCCGAACCAGTCTCGGTTCGCAGGATCGGTCATGTCCCACGGCCGCGCCGGCCTGTAGGCAGGCAGGCCAGGTTCGGGAGTCTGCCAATCATCCACCTCCGTTGTAGTCGCCAACTTGCGACCGAGACCCGGCTGCTCGACCAGCGCGGCAGCCCGGTGTACCGCCTTTCGAATGCGCGCATACGAGCCACAACGGCAGATGTTGCCGGACAGCGCCCTGTTCACGGCTTCGTCGTCCGGATTGCGGTCATGGGCCAGTAGGGCGACTACAGACAGGACCATCCCAGGCGCGCAGTAGCCGCACTGGGCAGCGCCGAGCTCGACAAATGCCTGTTGGACCGGGTGCAGGCGGCCGTCGGTCATGAGTCCTTCGATGGTGGTCACGCTCGCCCCGGCTATGTCCTCGACGCGCTGTTGACAGGCACGCACAGGCAGGTCGTCGACGAGGACGGTGCAGGACCCGCACGCACCCTCTCCGCAACCCGGCTTGGCACCGGTCAGGCCCAACTCGCCTCGCAGCGCTGACAGCAGCGACATGGTTGCGGGCACCGAGTGCTCGGTTCCGTTGACGACCAGCGTTACTCGGTTTCGCGCCTCGACCCCTTCTGTGGGATCGTCCGACTGGTTGGGAACACGACCTTCGTCAGTGCTGGACATGGCCACATCCTGCCGGATCCCGATCGGTGCTGCTAGCACGACGCCGTGTGAAGGGGCCGACCACCTCGGCCCTCGATCCGCGTCGATGCATGATCGAGCCAGCGATTACGTGACACCGCGAGGGGGGTGAGACGCGGTGATCAGCCGGCGGCTCTCGACCATGGGCCGAGCACGGCACGTCTCGTCGTACCACTTGCGCACCACCCTGCACGAACGGTGGAGTCGCCACCTCTCCCTGGTCCTCCTCGTCGGGCTCGTCGGTGGCATCGGACTCGGCGGCGATCGTTGGTGCGCGTCGTACGCAGTCCGCCTTCCCGGCTACCTGGCCGCCACCGACGCGTCGGATCTGTGGGTCCAGACCTACGACATCACGTGCCTCGATGGCCTTGGCAACGGGTTGCTTG
Source organism: Acidimicrobiaceae bacterium (assembly GCA_003140595.1). GTDB lineage: Bacteria > Actinomycetota > Acidimicrobiia > Acidimicrobiales > Bog-793 > Fen-455. The sequence continues at coordinate 86,521 of PLKG01000091.1, forward strand.
ACCGAGTTCAAGCGGGCTCTCACCCAACCCGACCGAAACATGAACGGCCCCGTCATCGTGGTAGTCCGCCTTAGAGAAGGCCATGGGCGTCGCCCTGAACCCAGCATCGCTACAAAGGGGGGCCACACACGGACGACGGACAAGGTGATGACTAGCGATCCCCAAGGGGGCGGCAACGACGTTCAGCGTGCTGGGCGTCTGGCGGCCCGCAGAGATCGTGAATTACCAGTCGCCGGCGACACGCCCGGCATCTTGGTCGCAGGGCTCGCCGTCGTCGGCGTGCCGGTCGGGATCGCGCTCGGTCGGTTCGCCGCGACATCTACGCCGGTCCCGAGCCCTCGGTCCCCCTACCCGAGGTCCTCGTGGACGCGGTAGCAGTCTCGTGTTCGCGAACCTCGTGGCCGCCATCCCCAGGGCCTATGGCGGCCCGAACACGTACCACACTCGTGCTCCGGGCCGAATCAGTTGGCCGAGTCGCGGTCACCACTGGCAACAACGCCACAAATTGCCGGCCGGCAACAACGCCGAACAGGTCCGACTAAATCTTGCGGACCTTGACGGCTGTTCCGTAGGCGCAGATCTCGGTCCAGTTCCCACCCATCTCCGAGGTGTCGAACCGCATGGCCAAGATGGCGTCGGCACCCTTCGCCTCTGCCTCTTCCACCATGCGCTGGGTCACCTCCTGGCGACTAGCGATCAGGTTCTTGGTCATGCCCTTGAGCTCGCCGCCGGCCAGGGACTTGAACCCGGCCCCGATCTGGGACCCGATGTTGCGGCTACGAACTGTCAATCCGAAGACCTCGCCCAAGACCTCTGTGACCTCACTGCCCGGCAAGTCGTTCATCGTCGAGATCAGCATCTTCAGCCTCCCGTTATCGGTCGATGGGGCAAAGCTAGCGAACGCTCAAGGCGCGAGTGGGGCTCGCTCAAAATCGGTCCAAATCGGTGTCCGGGGCACACCTTGCTCCGATTCGCTACCGGTGTCGGTCGAGAACCTAGGGTGTCCCAGAGGCGCAGGCTCCGTGACGGACGACTGCTCGTCTCTTTGGAGGGCCATGTCAGACAACTCGCAGGCCGTTGCCCAACCTCCGAGCAGTGCGGGGCGCCGCGCCCCTTCTGTGGTTCTGTTCGGTGTAGGGGCGATCGTTCTAGCTCAGTTCCTTCTGGTTCTCATGTTCGCCTGGTCATCGTCCCGCGCGGCACCGCACGATCTGCCTCTCGGCGTCAGCGGTCCCACGACACCCGCGACAGATCTCGCCCACGGTCTCGAGCAGGCCCAGCCCGGCGCGTTCACCGTCTCGGTGCTGACCGACGATGCCGCGGCTCGTGCGGCGGTCACAGACCGCCAGGTCTACGCCGCGGTCTCACTGGCGCCGGCCGGCGTCACTCTCTACACAGCGTCGGAGGCGAGCCCGAGCGTTGCCCAGATGCTGACCCAAGCCGTGCCTGCGGCAATCGCGCGCGTTCTTCCCCATGCCACTGTGACCATCGTTGACCTGGCGCCCAACCCTGCAGACGACCCGAAAGGGACGGCGATCCCCACCGCCCTGATCCCCTTGACTATGACCTCGATCGCTGCCGGCGCGGTGCTCGGGCTCCTGCTGGGCGACAGGCGCAAGAAGCTGGTGGGCCTGCTCGGTTACGCCATCCTCGCCGGCCTGCTCGTCACCTCGGCTCTTCAAGGTTTGCTCGGGGGATTGACGGGCTCCTGGTTCGCGAACGAGATCGTCATCACCCTGGGTGCCGGGGCGATCGCTGCTGTCACCTGCGGACTGGCCTCGATCGCCGGGATCGGGGGCATCCTCCTCACGCTGCTTGTGGCATGGTTCTTCGGCTTCGCCTTCTCCGGCGCGACCACAGCCTGGCAACTCATGCCTTCTCCGTGGGGACAGCTGGCGCAGTACCTACCCGTCGGAGCGACCAACACCGGCCTGAGATCAGTGGCCTTCTTCGACGGTGCCAAGGCCGCGGGACCGCTGGCGGTACTGGCGGCATGGGCTCTCGCCGGGATCACCCTCACGTTGGTCAGAGGCGGTCGTCGGGAGGGGGTCGACAACTTTGCCTAGCCGGCGTCACTCGAGCACGACCGCGTATCTGCAGGTGGAGATTGGTTCAGTGGAACGAATGGCTTCACTCGCGCGACGGCACCTGCGAACTCGAGCCTGATCGAGTACCGTCCCGGCCTTATGGCGTATGAAGAGCCTCCACGGCACAACCGGACAAGCAAGCCCCTCTCCTACGGAGTCTTCCTCCCAGCCTTCGCCGAGTTCGCCGAGCCGAAGCGCCTCGTCGCGCTGGCGCAATCTGCGGAACAGGCTGGATGGGACGGCCTGTACTTGTGGGACCACATGCTGACGATTCCTGGGATGGCAGTCGCCGACTCGTTCGTCATGGCGGCGGCGATCGCCCAAGCGACCGAGCGGATCCGCTTGGGGATGATGGTCACGCCGCTCCCCCGCCGCCGGCCCTGGGTGTTCGCGCGGCAGGCCGCAACCCTTGACCAGCTATCTGAGGGCCGGCTCGATATCGGTGTCGGCCTCGGCCACGACGGATGGAGGGAGTTCAGCTCGTTCTCCGGGGAAGTCGTCGACCCGGTGGAGAGGGCCTCCTTTCTCGACGACTCGCTCGAGATCCTCCGGCGCTTCTGGTCGGGCAAGCCGGTCGAGTTCGAAGGCGAGCGGATCTGGGTGAACAGCCCACCGTTTCTTCCGACGCCGGTCCAAGATCCACTGCCGGTCTGGGTGGCTGCTAGATGGCCGCACCAACGTCCCCTAACCCGGGCCGCACGCAACCAGGGTTGCTTCCCTCTTTTCGATCCGGGTGGGCGCGACCTCCCGGGGCTGCCCGAACCGGAACAGGTGGCAGCGGTGCGGACAAAGCTCCTCGATCGAGGGGGACCGACCGACATCGACATCATTTGTCGCGGCGTGTCGGGGCCTGCTGACGGCCACGATCTTTCTTCGCAGTTTGCAGCTCTCGAGCAAGCAGGCATGACGTGGTGGCTCGAATCGTTCGGCCGCGGCGAGCCGCCCGCGGAACAGGTCGAAGCCGTCGTTGCCGCCGGGCCTCCCCGCTGAGCGCGTTCGCCCGCTGAGATCCGAGCTCGGCCCTACTGTTTGAGCGACCCTTCGAGGCGACCGCGCACTAGGTATCGCTGGAAGACGAAGAAAAGCACCGCGATCGGTATCGTCGTGAGCAGGGCGGCCCCGAGTTTGAGCGGGAACTGGTTGCCCGCCGACAAGCCACCACCCACGATGTTCGCGAGGCCCGTGGTAAGGGTGAAGTACTGCGGCGAGACGGTCGCCACTTCGAAGAAGGCGAACTCGTTCCAGGCGCCCTGGAACGACAGGATCGCGAGAGTGATGATGCCGGGTCGGACCACCGGCAGGACCACTTTCCACCAGGTCATGAATACGCCGGCACCGTCTATTCGTGCTGCCTCCTCGAGCGCTAGCGGCACCTGCAGGAAGAACTGGCGCATCATGAATATCCCGGTTGCGTCGACGCTTATGGGCAAGATCATCCCCGGATAGCTGTTGAACAGCCCGAGCTGTTTCAAGATCAGAAAGCGCGGGATGAGCAGCACGACGCCGTGGCGACGATGAGGCCGAAAACGATCCGACGGCCGCGGAAGTCGAGCCGGGCCAGCGCGTAGCCGGCCAGGCTGTCGAGGAACACGCGGGAAACTGTGAGCACGGTCGAGACGAACGCGCTGTTGAAGAGCCAGCGCGGGAAGTCGGTGACCCCGACGTTGCTGATGCCGAAGATCTGGTCCCACGCCAAGAGGGTCGCCGGGTGGGGAATCGGGGAGAGCCCGTTCACGCTCGCGTCGGCGTCGGTCTTGAAGGAGTTGGCGAGCTGGATGGCGAACGGTGCCAGGTAGACGAGGGCGAAGACGCCGAGCAGCACGTAGACGAGGATCTGCCAATGCAGTGACCGATGCGAGCGCGTCCTCACTTGGTGAGATCCTCCTTCACGAACTTCCGCTGCAGGAGGGTGAGCATCACTATGAACGCGAACAACATGAAGGCGATCGCCGCGCCCTCACCGAAGGCGTAGTCCGAGAAGCTCACCTGGTACGCGAGGAACGCAGGAGTCACCATCGTCGGGTTGTGCGGCCCGGTGAGGTAGCTCTGGTCGAAGACCTGCCACGTGCCAATGAAGCCGAGCGTTGCGACAAGCAGGACAATCGGTCGAAGCATCGGCAAGGTGACATGGCGGAAACGCTGCCAGGAAGTCGCGCCGTCGATCTCACTCGCCTCCTCGGCCTCCTCTGAGATGTTCTGCAACGCGGCGAGGAAGAACAACGTGAAGGTTCCAGACGTCGTCCAGACGGCGAGGACGATGAGCACGCACATCCCGAGCGAGGGCCCGGAGAGCCAGCCCCAGGCAGAGATCCCGAGGAACTGGTGGGTCGCCCAAGCCGGTGCATTGTGCACGCCCATCATGCCCAGGATCGAGCTGAAGATCCCGTTCTGGTCATAGAGCCAGTTCGGCCCGGTGATGCCGACGAAGCCCAGAACACGGTTGACCGCGCCAGAGCGCCAACGGCGACCACTACCACGCCCGCGCCGTGTTAGTGGCAACCGGCTCCAGCTACCGCCGTACGGGCGCGCCTGGTGAGGAAGGGTTGATCGGCGCAGGCATCCACTTCTGCGCGACCTGCGACGGCCCCTTCTATAAGGGTGCCTCCCAACTCATGGTGCTGGGCGGCGGGAACAGCGGCCTGGAGGAAGGCCTTTTCCTGACCAGGTTCGTCGACAAGGTGGTGATCGTCGAGCACAACGACAAACTGGCAGCCCACAAGCTCCTGCAGGACAAAGTGGTGGCTCACCCGAAGATGGAACTCTTGCTCAACCGCAACGTGAGGGAGTTCCAGCCCAAGAACGACGGCAGCGGCAAGCTCGGCACGGTCATCTTGGAGGACCGAAAGACGGGCGAGGCCACAGAGCACCACCCGGCGGGCTGCTTCGTGTTCATCGGCCTGGACCCCAACACCGCCTTTGTAAGGGGCCAGGTGAACCTGGAAGAGCGGGGATTCATCGAGACCGACGCAAGCTTCATGACGTCGATGCCGGGCGTATTCGCCGCCGGCGACGTTCGTGCCGGGTCTACAAAGCAGCTCGCCACGGCGGTAGGCGAGGGCGCGGCTGCCTCGATCCAGATCCGCCAGTACCTCGAGAGCCAGCTCGCCACGGCAGGAATGGTCTAGTAATCGTGGCAACGGTCGGACGCGCTGAATGACCGTGTTCCTCGCTCGCGGCGGGTACTACGCCCGATCTTCATTCAGAGGCGGATTCCCTGGACTCGCCGACCGTTTCGGACCATTGATCAACTAGGGCCAAGGTACAGCTCGATCTCGGGAAGAAACCACTCCGAAATGACCATGACGGCCATCCCGTCGATGTCGACCCTGTAGGTCCTGGCAAAGACGTAATCCTCGGGCGGCTTGGTTCCGGCGAATTCCGCTACGCGAAGCTCACCGGGGCCGGGAAGCTGGAACCGAGTGAAGCTGATCCCTTCTTTGGTCAGGATTCGCCCGATCGGGTCATCGCTGGTCTCGAGTTGGTGGCAGAAGGCGCCGGGAAGACGGGCCGGGTCCAGCAGGCTCGCGGCATGCACGTACGTCTTCGCCGATCTTCGTCCCTGAAGGACCGTCGACCGCTGGAGCAACGGGTGCCCACTAGCAACACCGAGGAGGTTCGGCGTGCCCGCCTCGATCATCACGTGGCACCGCTGGTGCGCGTCGACGGGCTCGCCGACCAGCTCTTCCAGGAACGCGGTCACCGTTGCACCGGTCTGACCAAGCGCCGATTCCAAACTCAGCCGTAGGGTCACTCCACCATTGAATCGCACGACGGGTCGTTCCGCTGACATTGATCACCGAAGCTGCGACAGAGGAGGCGGCACCAAGAGCGGGCTGCCAGCGCGAGTCAAAGCGGTGCGATACCGACCGAGGCCGCGTACGAAGGGTCCGGGGCCCTTCGATGTCGCTTCGGCCTCGCCGACGCAGAGCTTCCCGGTCGCGTCCGTGTGTAGAACAGGCTGCGCGCCAGTCTCCTGCGCAGTACTGAGGCCAGTCGCCCCAACGGCGAGGATCTTGGGTTGGGAGACTGCGCAGGCTCGGTCGGGATGGTTAGGCTGTCGCCCTCGTTGCACATCAGAGAGAACTCGTCACAAATCACATGAGGTCGCCCGGGGGTGGCTTGCGACTCAAAGCAATCCGGTCGCTTGGGCGAGGAAAGGGGCACCAAAGTGGATATTCCGGCCAGTTCGGCTGCCGTTGGCGGCGGGTGTGTCGCAGGACAAGGCTCGGCTGAGCCGATACCTGGCGAGGTCCCGCGTGGCGGGAGCCTGACTGCCGATCAGGCCGAGCGCTACGAGGAGGAGGGCTACCTCGTGCTCCCCGATCTTCTCGACGACGAGGACCTGGCGCCGGCGCGCGCCGCAATGATGCAGAAGGTCGACCAAATGGCTGCTGACCTCCTCGCCGGTGGCTTGATTACAGATCCTCTGATCGACGAACCCTTCCGCACCCGACTCGCGCGTCTCTTCGACGGCCTCGGCGAAGAGGAGTTCCTCGCGTACGGACGTAGCTGGCGCGATCGACTTCCTGGCTACTTCGTGCTGATGAGCAATCCGAAGATCCTTGACGCGGTCGAGAGCCTGATCGGACCCGAGATCTACTCGAACCCCGTTTACAACGTGCGCCCGAAAGTGCCGCGCGTCGCGGCCGGCGCGGTGCCCTGGCATCAGGACAAGTCGTACTGGCCTGACGCGAACTCGAACCCGGTCATCACGGTGTGGATCTCGCTCGTCGATGCCACTTTGGATAACGGCTGCCTCCATATGATTCCGAGGACTCAGCGCGAACAGCTGCTCAACTTCGGCGAAGAGACATATTCGGGTACTGGGTACCTGCAGGTCGAGGACCGCCATTTCGACCAGTCGCTCAGGAGTCGCGTCCGAGCGCTGCCCGTCAAGACTGGAACAGCCGTCCTCTTCAACGACCGGCTCATCCACTCCTCAACTCCGAACAATTCAGACCACGTCCGCTGGAGCGTGGACCTGCGCTACCAACCCACCGACCAGGATCCGATGCCCCAGTACGGCGCGGGGTTCCTCGCACGCAGCCGCGTGCACCCCGAGCGCGTGGCGAACCTGGAGGACTGGCTCGCCGGGCGTCCGGAGGCATTGCCAGGCGACTGAACTCGTCGGAGCATCCCGCCGCGGCCGTGATCTCGTCGGCCCTCACAACGGGCGGTCGGCGTCTCAGGACGCGAGCTTAGGGTCACAATGTGATTGGACCATTTTGCGGTGCCAATCAGGCCGTACGCCGGATGACTACCGCACACGGCGGCACTGGCGGCTTCATCGTCGACGTCTCGTCAACGGCGTCCCTGTTCCGGAGTCCTGGCGAGTACGTCGATCACGCCGCGCCAAAAGGGGCTGTCGACACTATGACCCTCGGCCTTGCGCGCGAGGTCGCCGTCGAAGACGCCCGCGTGAAAGGCCTTTGGCCAGGTTCCATGGAGACCGACATGCACGCGAGTGGTTGCCAGTCAGGGCGCGTCGAACGACTCGCCTCGGCTATTCCGATGCAGCGTGGCGGCCAACCGGCGGAGGTGGCTGAGGCGATCGCCTGGCTCTGCTCAAACTCTGCCTCCTTCGTCACTGGTGCACTACTGCACGTGAGCAGCGGTCGGTGACACAACGGAGCTCTCTCATCCTGGCAATACTCCAAGTCGGTTAGCACGGCATACAGAACGCCTTCGCTCCAAGTCGCCATGTGTCTGACCACGGGACAAGAGTTAGTTCTGTCCGGTGATCACTCTCAGGGGTGCCAGGTAGATCTCCGAAGCGGGCGACACGACCTTGACAAAAGAGCGAAGAGTCCCAGGTGCGAGAGCGGCACGACGGCATGTCTCCATCCCCACCCCAAGCAACCGTCCCCGGGTCCGACACGAGCCTCCGAGAGCACCGGTAGAGGTGTACGGTACTTCCCACTTGCTCGTTTCACTTCAGGGGGCGAGACCAATAAACCGGGGGGAAATGAAGATGGCTTACGGAGTAGTGCATCAATTCGCGGGTGGCACGAAAGAGCAGTACGAGGCGTCGCTCGCAGCTGTCCATCCCAGCGAAGGTGGCCTGCCGGAGGGCCAGTTGTTTCACGCGGCTGGGCCTTCGGCCGGTGGCTGGACGATCGTCGCGGTCCATGAGTCGCAACGCAGCTGGGAGCGATTCCGTGACAGCGTCTTGATGCCCAAGATGGCTGCGGGCATTGAAGGTGGCTTCACCGTGCCTCCGCAGGAAACCTCATTCGAGGTCTACAACGAGGTGACCGCCTAACCCGAGGCGCATCGCGGCGCAGCGCCGTTGTCTCAGGGTCGCCAATCTCCTCGTCTGTAAGGAGTCGACGTTCGATGACAGCCGGGGCCTTCTTCTAGCTGAGCTGAGAAGATCACAACCTGATGAGAAGTCCTAGCCTCTTCGTCGGCGAGAAGGTCAATGGTCCGCCAGACTGGGGACTGCCTCGAGTTCGTGCTGGGTCTTTGACTTCCGCTCCCAGCAGCGACGGCCTTTTCGCGACTAGTACTAATCGCGTCGCATCAGGCGGACGCCCAAGCTACCGCTCTCCTGCACACCGGAGGCGAGCACGTGATTATTCCCTCGACGGCGGCTAGCGACTTGTGGCACGAGAACGCGTGTGGCTTGTTCACCGCACCGGTGTGATGTCTCAGGTCCCCGTCCGGTAGCTCAACGCACGCGACCAGGCGTACCGGCCATTTGGGCGAAGGTTGCCGCCCCTGGATTGTCATGACACAGCTGGGAGGTAGACATCTGCCCGCCAACGTCTGATCGGACCGGCAGTGCTCAGCGCACCGACTGCCCGCAGTGCCCACTTGAGCACCTGCTCATTAGGCTCGTCTGAAGGAAGACGCAAGACGAGCCCTCGGCGAGGATGATCCTGGTCGACAATCCAGGTCTTTGGAATCGCAACAGCAAGCGATTGCAACTCGGCGAAGACGCGATGCCCAGTGACGTGGGTGATGCCAAGACTCGCCTGCACGAGTCCACGGCGATTGTGGCTCCCGGGGACCCACGTACACATCGTTGCGCCGGTGGAGCCTCCGCTGAACAAGGTGAAGAACCCAAGCGAGGTCGGCCTATCGTCCTCGTCGTTGATCCTGGGTATCAGATTGATCCACCCATCCTCTGCACTGCCGAGCCGCGCCATGCAAGCGACGATCTGCGTCAACTCGTCGTCGGTGAATGCCACACGCTCGATTTCTCGCAGCTTGCGATGCACTCGAGGAGTATTGCAGTCGGCAGCGCCCCAAGGCGCCGGAATCCGGTTCGTCTCACCCTGAACACGCATGTGGACCTTCAGCCACTGCTGGAACGGCCCCATCCCCGCCAATCTCGGAGCGGCCGTCCGGACAACACCAGTCCTAGCCAACTCGGTAACTTCATGCGATCCGTGCCGGTGACCCGGTTACCCAACCGGGACGTGACCAACATCCCAAGGGCAGCCCTCCACGTTCAACTCCCCCGTCCGTTCGGTTTCGCCTCCTCAGCTCAGCCGCAGCAGTGATATCCGCCGTTTCGGGCTCTCGATCCCGACTACCTCGCCGATAAGTCTCCACCGGCTGTGCAGCTGTCGGAGCAGCGGTCGTAGTGGGTGTTGCCGAACTCGAACGCATCGGGCTTGGGTGTGATGACCCCTAGCACGAGCCATTGCGCACGGCGACTATCGGTGAAGTCGTGCGCCGCCGAGAACCTCTTGCCCACCGGAGCGACAGTTGGCCACCGACTTTCAGTACCGAACGAGTGAGGCGTCGCCATTCGTCGCCATGAACTACACGCCCGCGGCGCCTGCAGCTCGCAGGACGCCAAGAACAAGCTGACACGCCGACAGTCAGTTTGCGACATGACATGGTCTCAACTACGGCGCGGGGTCCGACACATACGCGGAGCTGGGCCTCAGACTAGGCACGACCCTCGGCGACATCAAGGAATCGGGCGGAACCTGAGCTTCCGCTGTCCCGTCGGCACCTGCCAAAAGGTTGCCCCCCAGAATTTCGACGAGGCAACACGACGTCATCCAGCCGGTAGGTACGAATCCCCATTCCTCCGCGAACGATCACGGTCGGCTGCGGGGGGCATCTATTTGCCACCGCCACTACAGAAGGCCTGGTCCTCCCCGGGCGACAGGCGGCCTCGGGTCGCCAGTCGAAGGGTCTCATTGAGCACGAACGTCACCGCACTCAAGTTGCGGATAGCACGAGCCGATATTGGTTGGCAAGGTTTCGACTTCAGGGGCGCACTTGTCATTGCTTGTAGCACACGAGGAAAGCGAACGGGCTGAGAGCAGTCCTCTATCGTCACACGCGCTGCCACCGTCGTCGACGTTGTGGCTCTGGTTTCTCGGTCTCGAAGTCCTCTTTGCCCTGATCTACTTTCCTTTCGGGATTCCCTCGGGAAAGCCCTTGATCTTAGGTTTCCTTCCTTGGATGGAATGGCCAGGGCAGGTGCCCGCCTGGGCAATGCTGGGTCTATCTGCGGTGGCCGCGATCGCGTACGGAGTCAAGCGCAATCGGCCAAGCGCGCCACCTGGCTGGTGGTTCCTGGGTGCCGGTGTACTCCTCTTTATCACGGGTGACACGATCTACAAGTTCTGGCACCAGATCATGGGGCAGAACAACATACCGTTCCCCTCGTTCATAGATGCGATCTACGTAACTATGTACCCGGTTCTAGCTGTAGGGCTGCTACTTCTGGCGCGCGCGCGGATGCCCGGTGGCGACCGAGCAAGCCTCATCGACTCCCTGACGGTCACCCTCGGAGTGGGGCTTCTCTCATGGATCTTCCTCATTGGTCCTAACGTCCGTGCTCCTGGAGGCACGCTCGCAAGGCTGACTGCTGCGGCGTACCCCCTCGGAGATGTTCTTCTGCTGGCGATGCTTGCTCACCTGTGGAGCTCTGGTGGCCTTCGCCACGCGGCGGGACGGTTGCTCGCGATCGGGGTACTTGGAACGCTCATGTCCGACTCGCTCTATGGGCTGGCCAACCTACACCCGAGCTGGAGTTGGAACGACGGCAACCCGATCGACCTCGGCTGGATTGTCTTCTACGCGTGCTGGGGAGCGGCCGCATTGCACCCGTCCATGAGAGCTCTGGCCGAGCCAAGGCCGGCCAGGACACTAACGACGAGCCGCTCCAGGCTCATGCTGCTCGCTACGGTCTCACTCATAGCGCCCGCCGTCCTGCTCGTCGAGGCAGCGCTCGGCAAACCCGTCGACGCCGAAGTCATTGCAGTGGTTGCGGGCACGATGTTCTTGCTCGTGCTCATGCGTATGGCCGGTCTGGTGCAGGCACACCAACAGGCCATGAGGCGAGAGAAAGTCCTGCGTCACGCGGCTGACGAATTGGTGGCGGCGTCCGGGCGCGACGGCACCTACCAGGCTATCGCCACTGCCGTGACCGAACTGGTCTCCGGGCGCAACGACATCTTGGGGGTGACGTTGGCTATATCGAGTCCGGCTGACGGTCTGGTGGTGGCGGCGCAGTCGGGGAACACCGGAGACAAGCTTCTCAATCTGATGGCCTCGCGGCCCGAGCTGCGAACATCGCTGAACCGCGGAAAGACGGCTCGTTGGGCGAGCGAAATGACGTCATCGCCCGAACGCCCAGACGAGGCGCCGGAGGGCTTTGTCATCTGTCCTCTCGTCTCCAAGGATGGCCTGCGCGGTCTGATCGCAGTTTCCAGCATCGCGGAGCTTTCTGAAGAGGTAACGAACACGATCGAAACGCTTGCCGCTCAGGCACAACTGGCGCTTGAGCGCGAGACACTCACAGAGACATTTCACGCCCGTCAAAGCGAGGCCCGCTTCCAGACCCTTGTCCAGAACGCCTCGGACGTCATCCTTGTTGCGCGCCCCGACGCGACCATCACCTATCAGACCCCTTCCGCAACGAGAACCCTCGGTTACGCGCCAGGCTCACTCGAAGGCCAACGGATAACGAGGCTCCTCCACCCCGAAGACGTCGAGCAGGCGCTGGCTGTCTACACCGGAGTCGCCTTTCGAGCGGGCGTGTCTGTCACGACACAATGGCGCATCCGGCACAGCGACGGTTCCTGGCGGCACGTCGAGGTGGTGGCGAACAACCTGCTGAGCGATCCGACCGTCGAGGGCATTGTCCTCACGATGCGAGACGTGAGCGAACGTAAGGCCCTCGAGGACGAGCTCAAGCACCAGGCATTCCACGACTCGCTTAGTGGGCTCGCCAATCGCGCACTCTTCCTCGACCGACTGGAGCACGCGTTGGCGCGAGCGGCTAGATCGCAGTCCCTATTGGCCGTTCTCTTCCTCGACCTCGACGACTTCAAGCTCGTCAACGACAGCTTCGGGCACGCAGCAGGCGACGATCTCTTGGTCGCGGTCGCTGGGCGCCTCACCAAATCGCTGCGAGTCGGCGACACCGCGGCCCGCTTTGGCGGTGACGAGTTCGCAGTTCTGCTCGAGGAGGTTGCGGGCTTCGAGGAAGCCAACCAAGTGGCGGAACGTATAATCACCGAGCTGCGCGTGCCCTTAACGGTTGAAGATCACCAGGTACAGGTGCATGCCAGCATCGGTATCGCCGTCAGCCCGGCAGGAGCCGAAGGTCCGGCCGAGCTGCTTCAGGCCGCCGATGTGGCAATGTACTCTGCCAAGTCCCGCGGCAAAGGTCGTTACGAGGTGTACCAGCCCGCACTGCAACAGGCCGTGTTAGAGCGGCTGGAACGGACTGCGGACCTACAACGAGCAGTGGACAGACAGGAATTCGTAGTTCACTATCAACCGATCGTCACCCTCGACGGCAACGCGACCATCAATGGAGTTGAGGCGCTGGTTCGTTGGCGTCACCCTGAACGGGGACTTCTACTGCCAAAAGAGTTCATCCCGCTTGCTGAAGACACCGGCCTCATTATCCCGCTCGGGCGATGGGTACTTCTGGAAGCGTGTCAACAGGCTCGCCAATGGCAGTTGAACCATAAGCTCTCCGATGCATTTCACGTCAGCGTGAACATATCAGCCCGGCACTTCGCGCACGACGGCCTGGTGGAGGACGTTTCGAATGCCCTCAAAGCGGGCGGCCTCGATCCGGGAAGCCTCGTTCTGGAGATCACCGAGAGCGTACTCGTACAGGATGCCGATTCCGTGATCGCACGAATGCTGGAGCTCAAGTTGCTCGGCGTGTCATTCGCCATTGACGATTTCGGGACGGGCTACTCCTCGCTCAGCTACCTGAAGCGCTTCCCGATCGACATATTGAAGGTGGACAAATCCTTCGTTGACGATGTAGGCGAATCAGAAGACAGTGGCGCGCTGGCGGAGGCCATCGTCCAACTCGGAAACACCTTGAATCTGCAAACTGTCGGCGAGGGTATAGAGCAGGTCCGACAAGTTGAAGGTCTTCGCTCCCTCGGGTGCCAGTTCGGCCAGGGCTTCTACTTCGCGAAGCCGCTGCGCGCAGAGCAAATCGACGAGCTGTTGTCCCGACTTCCTGCCACCCATCCAACTTTGAAGGCAACCCCCCTGAGAGAGGACTCCTTGAGATGAACGGCCCGACTTCAACCTTGAACGTGGCCTCCACCAACGGCCACGACTTCCATGGTGAGTCAGAAGCCGTGCGGCGTGACGCGCGGTGGGCGGACCTCGAGCGTCTACGGGCGTCGCACCCAATGATGGACGCGGTGATAGACGAGGTGCACGGCCGAAAGATCCGCATCGGAGATCAATGGCTCTGTGACTTCGCGTCCTGCAACTATTTGGGATTCGACCTTCACCCGGAGATTATTCAGTCGGTGGAGCGGGAGTTATGGAGATGGGGTACGCATCCGAGCTGGTCACGGCTGCTTGGCAGTCCTCGCGTTTACGTCGAGATCGAGGAGCAACTCACGGCCCTGCTGGGAGCACCTGACTCGCTGGTGCTCCCGACAATCACGATCATTCACTCTTCGGTGATCCCCGCCCTTGCCGGTCAGGGCACCGTCCTGGTCGACTCTCAGGCGCACAAGACCATCTACGAAGGAGCCGCTATCGCCCATGGGGCGGGCGCGACCATCCACCGCGTCAGAGCGAACGACTACGACCACTTGGAGGAGATCCTGCGCTCGTTACCTGCAGGCGGACCCCGGCTGTTCTGTATCGATGGAGTGAACAGCATGACTGGCAATGTGCCGGACCTGACCGCATATGCGCGCATATGCCGTGAGTACGAGACGCTTCTCTATGTCGACGACGCTCATGGCTTCGGAGTAATCGGAGAGTCGCCTACAGAGGCGATGCCCTACGGACGGCGAGGCAACAGCATTGTCCGATACTTCGATGAAAGCTACGACAACATCGTGCTGGTGGCCGGCTTTTCCAAGTCGTACTCGTCGCTGCTCGCCTTCTTGGCGCTTCCCACTTGGATGAAGAACCACCTGAAGGTCGCTGCCGCGCCCTATCTCTACTCGGGACCGTCGCCAACGGCGTCGCTCGCGACGGTTCTCGCCGGCTTTCGCGTCAACGACGCCGAGGGTGACGATCTTAGGGCGGCCCTCTGCCGCAAGACCGCTCGAGTACTCGACCGGATCGCGGAGCTTGGTTTACGCACCTTGAACACTTCAGGTTTCCCGGTAATCGAGCTTCCGCTCGGCGACAGCGATGACATCGACGCCCTGGGACGGTTCCTCTTCGACCGGGGAATCTACGTGACACTGGCTGCGTACCCGCTCGTGCCGAGATCGCAGGTTGGCTTCCGGGTGCAGATCACAGCGGCCAACGGCGACGACGAGATCGAACAGCTCAACGAGGTCTTAGGTGAACTAGCAGCATGTTTTGACATGCAGCAAGCACCAGATCCTGCTTGAGCCAAAGTGCGGCGATGGCACACCCAACATGACCGCGAGGCGGCCCAGTCAAGTCGGAATACTTGCGCCACTGCGGCACCGTGACTTCCGCCTGTTGTGGACCGGCCTGGTCGTCTCGCTGCTCGGTGACGGGATCTTCCTCGTGGCGGTCGCTTGGGAGGCCTACAAGATCGATGATCAACCTTCAGCCCTCGCCGGCGTAGGTCTCGCGACTTCGGCTCCCCAAGTTGTTCTTCTCCTCTTCGGCGGGGCGGTTTCCGATCGTCTTCCGCGCCGCATGGTGCTCGTCGCGGCCGACTCAGCGCGGGCTCTCGCTGTCGGCAGCCTCGCAGTTCTCGCGTCCCTGGGACACCTGGGTCTGTGGGAACTGTGGGCCGTGGCGTTCGTAATCGGCGCCGCAACGGCGTTCGCTGCCCCGGCGTTCGACGCCATTGTGCCCACGTTGGTGCCCGAAGAGCGGCTGCTGGAGGCTAACGGACTAGACCAATTCATGCGACCAGCAGCGCTTCAGTTGCTTGGCCCAGCCATTGGTGGAGTGCTTCTCACTACGGTCGGCAGCGCAGGCGCATTCGGTACGGACGCGCTTTCCTTTGTGATCTCTGGGTGTTGCATAGCCGCGCTCTCCCCAGTTGCGTCAGTCACTGTGCCTGTCGAGAGCGGATCGCTGTGGGCCGACATTGGAGTCGGCTTGCGTTATGTCCGGAGCCAGGTGTGGCTCTGGGGGACTTTTGTGTCCGCCACTTTCACCTATCTACTCTTCCTGGGACCCACCTATGTGCTCGTTCCGTACCTGGTCAAGAACCGGCTACATGGCAGCGCCGCCACACTCGGGGTTGTGCTAGGCCTCGGAGGACTCGGCGCTCTGTCTGCGGCGGCTGTCACTGCACAGGTCGGTGATCGGGGCCGTCACCCGATCACATTCCTGTACGCAGCGTGGACGGGAGCAACGCTCCTCGTGGCTGGCTACGGGTTGGTCACCCTTCGGTGGCAGCTCGCGGCGCTCGTGTTCTCGGTGGGAGCTCTCGAAGCGGCCGGAACTGTCGTGTGGGCGACGCTCAAACAGCGACTCGTGCCGAGCCGACTGCTTGGCCGAGTTTCGAGCATTGACTGGTTCGTGTCGACGGCGCTGATGCCGCTGTCGTACGTGTTGACTCCGCTCGTCGTGCGCCTCGTCGGTGTGAGCGCGACCTTTGAACTAGCGGGCACACTTGGAGCGGTCGTGACTCTTGGCTTCCTGTTCTTACCCGGCATGCGAACCAATGAGCGCCCGACGACGGCGCCGGAGGTCGCCGGGCGATAGCAAGCCTTCTCAACCAGCTTCTCGACGCGGCGTTGGATGCCCATCTGCCCGTTGCCAGTCCATGGGCGAGGGTGCCACCTCCTCGTACCATGTAGACCGATATACGCTTTCTCAAAGCCGCCGCTCTCCGTGTGCTCACCGCCGCGGTCGCTGCGCCGTGCCGTTCGATGGGCGCCGCAGCGCATCCGGGGACAACCGGACTCCGCCGCTCAGATATCGACGATGCGACGGAAACGCTGCGAGTTGCGAACAACATCGTCGTCATCGAAATGGTTGGCAGCGAGCCGTGCCGACCGAAGAGGAGCATCGAGTCGGTCAAGCCCACATCTTGCAGCGGCAGTCGGTTCGGGTGAGTTCGTCGTCGGCGAAAACCTAGCTGGTCGTCGAGAACCGCAGAGACGCAATTCTGACTGCGCGGCGGCGCAAGCGGCGAACCTCAAGACGGCAACGACTGCCCACATCGAGGTCCCTATTCGACGCAAAGGCACGTTCGGCGGCCAGGCACCCGCTGGCCGAATAGCGGCGGCTGGGCGATGTCGGCTCCGGAGTGCTGCCATCGACACCTTGAGTAACGAACTCATCCAGCGGCCAGCATGAGAACGGCCACCCGCGTCAGTAGCGATACATTGCCGCGGCGACCCTCCTACTTTTCCCGCCAACTGCGGACACCGTTACGTAAACGACGCCTGAACCAGCAGGCACGGTAGCTGTGATCTCAGACGACGAAAGGACGCGCACGCCCGTTGCCAGTGTCCCACCGAAGTGCACCAGGACGGTCCCGACAAAGTTGCTTCCCTGAATCGTGACCGGGGTGCCGCCTCTCGTGGGTCCGGCGGTGGGCGTGAGCTTGGTGACCCTCGGCGCGGCCACGAACGCGTACCTGGCTGTGCTGGTTCTCTTGCTTAACCCACCGAAAGCCGAAACGGTCACGTAGACAGTGCCCGACCTCGGCGGCGAAGTAGCGATGATCTCCGATGACGACAGCACACGCACGCCCGTTGCCAGTGTCCCACCGAAGCGCACCGACACGGTCCCAACGAAGTTGCGTCCCCAAATGCCCACCTTCGTGCCGCCCTTAGCGGGTCCTGTGGTCGGCGTGATCCCGGCGACAGTCGGAGCTGGCACGAAGGTGAACCTGTCCCTGGCAGTTCTCCCGCTGGACCCACCGGCGGTGGAAACCGTCACATCAATGGCGCCGGAGCCTGTCGGCGCAACCGCGCTGATCTCAGATGATGAGAGGAGGTGAACATTCGTTGCCGGTATCCCACCAAAACGCACCGATACGGCTCCGACGAAGTTGCTTCCCACGACCGTCACCTTCGTGCCGCCCAGCGCCGGGCCAGCAGCGGGCGTCACTCCAGTGACTGTCGGCGGCGGTGGGACCCCGAAGGTGAACTCATCAGCCACAGTGACTGGACTGAGCGTCATGTCCTCCACTGAGATCACGAGATTATCCGTTCCCGACTCTGTGACCGGGAGAGTGCCGGTACAAAGTGTGGTTGTCGAGCAGGAAACGGTGATCCATGTTGCACCGACCTCAAGCTCATCCGCTCCCGCGACCGGGAGGAACCCTGAACCAGTGATGGTCACCGGGGTCGACTCGTTGGTCGGCCCCTCATTCGGCGACACGCCGGTGATGGTGGTGCCGAGATCCGTCCCGGATTCAAAGCACATCTGAGCGGCGAGCCCTGGGTAGAAATTGCCGGTATGAGCGAGAATGGGAGATCCGAGGCCGCTCGCCATGTCGTAACCCACCGTCGCCGGGTAAAGGCCACCTGAATAGCCGGACGGCGAGTAGTCGTTGTTGCCTGTCGTTATGTCATTGAAGGCGAGAGCATGATAAAACGAAGCCCAAGCAGCGATGTTGTAGAGAGCTGCAGGCTGCATGAAGGCGTCTCCCGACCCGTCGTATGTGCAAAAGGGGGATGCGCCGATCAGTGCAGCGGCTGCCGCCCACAGCGGTGCTGCTGCGCTCGTACCACCAACCGGCCCCCAGCCAGTTGCGAAACTTGAGTTCGATCCGCTGTAAAAGAAGGTGTACCCGGAACTCGGGTCAGCGTCCGCCGAGACGTCTGGAACCTGACGTAAGTAAGGGACGGTCGATCCGCACAATGTCGGATTGGAACTCGAGTACGAGCTGATCAAACCTGGGACCTTGGGGTGATCCTGGTAGAAGGGCATGCACTCGGCTGCCGATACCCCGCCCCCGCCGGCGCCGCCCGTGTCGGTCGAGTCATTCCACACGCTCTCGGAGTTGGCGACGAGCGACGTGCCTCCAACCCCGATGACGTAGGGCTGGCTTGCCGGATCGAGCACCGAAGGAGTGGGCCCGTTCGTCGTGCCCTTGTCGCTGTAACAGTCGGTCGAGCCGGTGTCGCCCGCAGCCGAGAACACTGTCTGGCCTTGCGTCGCAGCCTGTGCGAAGAGAGCGCTCTCTGACTGGACCAATGCGATTCCTGCGTCCAACTCGCAGAATCCCCAGGAGACGGACACGACCTCGTCGGTGTCGGAGTTGACGATGGTCGAATAGACGTCCCAGCTGTTCGAGTTGCCTTCCTGATAGACGTCGACAGTCGCGTCGGGGGCGAGCCCGATGATGTCCTCGATGTCGAGGGCCGCTTCGCCGGTGCCCGCGCCTGAACCGGTGCCTCCGTCGACCGGTATGTAGTTCACGGTGGTGTCAGTCCCGTAACACACCTGGTAAGCCGCGACGTCGGTAGGCAAATTCGGCTCGAACTCGACTAGGGCGACTTTGACTCCCTGTCCGAAATCACCCAAGGCGTAGAGCGGATCAAAGCCGTAGAAAGCAGCCAACTGATCGGCCGTGTGGCTCCCGCCCGAGCTAGCAGCGGCGATGGCTGCCGCGCAAGGTGTTGGACCCGCCATTGTCGGATCAGCGTCTCGCGAAGCGCGCGATGCGGATCGCGGGACATGCGGACTCGCAAGCAAGCTCTCGGGCGGAACGACATCGCTGAGGCCGAGAATCCCCTGGATGTACACGGCCACAGACGCCGAAATGCTCGGTGGCCACAAGGTTGTGAAGGCCGTGCGTCCGTTGGGTAGCCGGTAGTCCACGAGCCGCACATGCAAGGCACGATCGAGTGCTGCCACTGGCGCAAGTACCGGGATCGAGAGTCGATCCGCGGCCACTTGCCCAGGGTGGAGTCCGTCGGAGCGGAGCACGGCGTCGACAGCCTCCACCTCAGACAACGGAGGACCGAAAAGTTGACCGAATTGGCCGGGGCGGAGGAAGTGGTGGAAGTCCGGCGAGTGCCGATCAGACAGAGATGCGATGAAGGAGGCCACGGCCGACGGATCTGGCAGCTTTAGCGTGACGTCGATATGAAGATCAGTCGAGGACGACAGGCGTCCAAGCGCGAGTGAGCGCGCTGGAGGTAGTGGGCTGGCGCTCCGATACAACACCGCGAGCCCAGATGAGACAACCGCTTGCGCGTTCGAACGGATAGGGAAAGAAGTGGTGCATGAGAACACTGCAACTACAGGTACGAATGAAACTACTAGGCGGCGTCGCATCTAGTTCTCGTTCTTCTCGGACCCAGGCAGTTGAGGCTTTGAGTGAGTAGCGGTCCATCTTTGACGGTCCCACGACTTTTGACCTGACGGATCGGACCGGTCCGCGTGCTCGCCTGGCAGCCGACCGGCTGGCGGCGATGTATTCGGGTTCTCACTTGGTGAGCTCTGGGGAGACGAAGCAACCCATCTCCCAGTGCGGACCTGGGCATTGGCGGTGGCGTCCACATCTGCGCGTAAGTGTGGCGGGTTCCTATGCGGCGCGATGGCGAGAGCGATCGCCCAGCCGATCAGTGTCCAGCCGAGCAGCAGGTGGACCACGAAGACAGACTCTACGCTGACGCCCCTCCGCACCGTGCCGAGGATCGTCGGAAGCATGCAGAGCAGGAATCCGCAGATCAGAGCCACCGGATGGATCCATGTATTGAGCCGAGAAGCGACGCCAATCGTGATCGACCTCCGCCACGTGCCGTAAATCGCCAGCGCTTCGGGTCTGCTCGTTGCAGTAGCTCAACCATACGTGTTATTGGCACCAGGGGCGGCTGACGCAACATCGCGTCCACGAGCACGCCAAGCGCCAATTACCTCGAACCACGCGACGTCCGTTTCCCACACCGGTAGTCGGACGCGGACGCCGTAGAACACCCGGCCGCCGTGATGGAGCCGCGAAGCGCCACGGTCCCGAATCTCGACAGGACCCTCTGCCGCAACGGCACAACTAGGCACCGGCAAGCCGTTGGCGGCCTTCCTCTATCTAGTCCGTGGGCGACTGGTTCGCATCGGCGACGCGCATCCTCGTCGTTCTCGACGCAGTTCGCGTCTAGGTCGCCACCCGCCAGCTCTCCATGAGTGCCGCGACGCCAATCAGACCACTCGCGCAAACCCCGAATCCTGGCCCGAAACCTCCTAATTCGATGTCGGTCGTCTCAGTCGGGCCGACTGTCGACCACTCAGCGATCGCCGCTGCACGCTGTGCCTGGTTGCCAGACGGACGGACCAGCATCACCGAGTCAACGCCTTGTCCGTACAGCTCCGCCGACACCACTGGGTTTCTGGTGCCCTACCGTCCGTGTCACCTGAACGCCAGGTCCGACACCGGCCGGATTCGCGCTGGGCGCCTCACTACAAGCCTAATCGCGCCCAGCTAGCCCAAACTTAGCTTGGCGGCAGACCGAGGTCGCTGCGAACAACGTCGCCTGCGCGTATTGCCGCCTTCCCAGTAGCCTTGAGTTGAGTGGCCTCTTTCTCGATTTGGGCCGCGGTTTCCGTTCTCACAGCCTTCAGATTCTTGATGACGACGCGGTCATCGGCAACCAACGTCTGAATGTCAGTTTCCGTCTTCCCAGTGACGGCGATACCCAATATTGCGTTGTCGAAGTTCGTCAACGCGGCTGCGTAGGTGTCACAGGGACCGATTGCCTCGCTGATCGTGGTCTTGCTTGTGATCTTGGAGCTCCACGTCACGTACGCGGCCCTAGAGACCGCGGCGACCGCCAGGTACTGCTGAGACGCCTTTGTCGACGAGACCGTCGTGGTTGATGTCGTCGGAGCAACTGTCGTCGATGTTGAAGTCGGACTGACAGTTGTTGATGTTGAAGCCGGACTGACAGTTGTAGATGTTGAAGCCGGACTGACAGTTGTAGATGTTGAAGTCGAAGGAGTTGCCGCCGGCTTGGAACTGGAACAGGCTGCCGCCAAGACCGCCAGTCCTATTACGACGATGTATCTCGCCTTCATCGAGCCTCCTCGCTCACCAGCTTGGGACCATTCGCAGGTCATCCTGCGCCTTCGGTTCATCGGGCGTCAGGGCCAAATGTCACAAAGGTGTGGGCTCCAAGCGCGTCGTTCATTCCCGGTAGCTTCTCTGGTGACCAACAGCGGTCCATTCTGATTCCGCCATCCTGCCGGGTATCCGCCAGCCGGGTGACTCCACTTCACGCAACTGGAAATGCGGTGTCGAAGGTCGTGGAGGGTGGGCATCGCGGGTCTCCGACTGGTCCTGAAATCAGGTCTCGGCGGAACTGCGTTGATCAGTACATAAGGTAACCCGGAGCGCCGGACGCATGGCGATGTCGATGGTGGCTCTAGGCCCTTTGCTAGTGCGTCGCGCGCGGGCTGCTGAAGGAGTGGCGCTCCCTCACCAGACCTTAGGGTGCCGATCGCCGCGTCAGCCGGGTCGTACTCGTCGATGACTTCGATGCAGACGCCAGTCACGTGTCGAAGAATGGCTACTGTCGCCGCGGCGGGCACGAGAAGCCCTATCCCTCCGCCGAGTGGCCTCGGTTCGTTGCAACTGAACTCGAGCCTGCCTGTCCAATTCGGGCTCGTCGGCCAGGAACACGAACGCGTCTTGCACGAGCTCGACCCGGACTGCTGTTCGAGCCGATACCGCCATGATTATCGAAGACGTCTCGGCCGTCGCCGGGTCCTCGAGCAACTTCGGGATCTCCTAACGGTCCTTTCGGCCAGGCAGGCCATAGGGGCGGATCCAACAGGGCCGCGACTTTCGCGGCGGATGCAGGATCGGTGAGAACGCGATCGCCGTTCATAGTCTCGACGTTGGAAGTGGGGTGTTCGACGCGGGAGGGGACTGGTAATGGCGTGCGGGCCGAGGTGAACCGAACGCCAGGTGGACCGCCACTTTGTGCCAGCCAGGTGGTGCGACTCGGAGCGCGGAGGCCAAACGTGCCGTGACTCAGCCCGGCCCGAGTACCGAGTCCAGCACGGCGAGCTCGCGCACACCCACCAGACCGAGGTCGGTGATCGCGTAGTCGGGGATGGATGTGATCTCGAGGAACATGAGATAGCCGAACGCCGTCGGCAGCTTGCAGCCGAGTGCCCGTGCAGCGGAGTCCAGTCGTGCCTCGGCTGCCGCCATCGTCTCGACATCGATGTCGGCCACGATCCCACCGACAGGCAATGCCAACGTCTCAATTACCTTCCCACCGTCTGTGACTGCGAGGCCTCCCCTGAGCTCGATCACCGTGTTAATCGCAAGAGCCATGTCGGAGGGGTTCGTCCCCACGCAGATAATGTTGTTGTCGTCTGGAGCGGCACTCGTGGCCAGTGCCCCCGAGTTGAGGCCGAATCCGCACACGATCGCGACAGACAGATTCGTCGTCTTGCCGTAGCGCTCGACGACGGTCACATAGAGAGCATCCTTGGCAACGTCGGGTCTTACCGAACCATCGACTACTTCCAGGAGAACATCGCGGCGACGGCGCACAAAGGGCACCTCGCGGTCCATCTCCATGGCAAGCACCCTTACCGGGGATCCGAGCTCAGTCGGCATGCGGATCTCGTCGGGCTCGAGCGGTCTCCGATTCATGGTGTCGAGCAGCGCCGGTCCCCTTGTCGGGACGAGTGGAGGACGTAGCGCGCGGCGACCCTCAGCGACGAGGACTCCCTTGGACACCACTTTGTCTACGACAAAGCTGGCGGGATCGTCGATGACAACCACGTCTGCGGCCCGTCCAGGACATATCGAGCCGACGAGGTGGTCGATCCGATACATCTGCGCCGTGTTGATGGTCGCCATCTGAATCGCCGTGATTGGTGGCACGCCAGCTGTTATGGCCATGCGAACCAGCCGATCGAGGTGCCCATCCCGGAGCAGGCTCGTCGCCGTCACGTCGTCGGTGCAGAAGCCGACGCGGCCTGGATTGGCCCCGAGCCGTGTCACGACCTGGATGTTCTCCTCCATGAAGTGGGCGACGGCCGACTCTCGTACCATCACGTACATGCCGGCTCGCATCTTTGTGAGGACCTCTTCGGCGTTGTAACTCTCATGGTCTAAGCGGACGCCTGCGGCCGCCAGCACGCCAATGGTGGCCGCGCTTGCCATGGGCGCACAGCCGAAAACCGGCAATCGGTTCCGCCCCGCCATCTCGATGACCTCGAGCACCTCGGCGTCACGATTGGTGATGAACTCAGTCACCGTCTCCCATACGCCGAAGCAATCGTCCCACTTCTGGGCGATCTCATGGACCTCGGGGCCGAGCCGGAACCCCACGTTCGACTCGGGGATCGTGTACGGGACTTTGTAGGGTGCCGCCCAGAAGATCTTCATCTGGCTGGCCTCCGCCTCCGAGAGTGCATCTCGCACGCCTTCCAGCCCTGCAACGGCGTAGGTCTGGTCCAACCCGGAGACAACGCTCGTCGTGCCGCAACGGACCACGGCGTCGGCGAACATCGTCACCGACAACTTGCTGCACTCGATGTGGAGGTGACCGTCAATCAGGCCCGGAACCAAGTACCGGCCCGTCACGTCTATGACTGTCGTGGCAGGTCCTGTATTGGGGGTGACATCACCCACCGCCGCGATCATGTCGCCAACGACAGCCACATCCGCCGGATAGACCTCGCCGGTCGCCACATTGACAAGCCGGCCGCCGGTCAGCACCAGGTCGGCTTTCCGAACACCTTCGGCTGCGTCGATCTTCTCTCGTAGTTGCACGTGGCCTCCACCTCGAGTCGAGCCGAACCCGCGTTCGCGGCTCGGACAGCCAGAGCCCGACCTGAACTGATCATCTCCTTGGGTCTCGTATCAGGTCAAATCCCGCGAACGGACGAGGAATTTACCTGTAGTTGAGGCCCTAGTAACGTGCCACCCAATTCTTTTGCAAGCAACGGAGAAGGCACCGACTGGTTGTTGGTCGAGCTAGTCGCGGTCACGGTCGAGCCTCCACCGTCAAGGGACGGAGGGTGACCGTGGGTCAAGACGAAAATCGGGGAGACGCTGCTAACTCCGCCGCCGACCCCGCAACTACGCGTTCCATGGGAATTGAGCGGCGCGGCATCCAGCACGTGAGTGCCGACGAACGCTGGGGCACCCCGAGCGCACTGTTCTGGATGTGGACCGGCGCGATCTGGAACGTCGAGTACGTGGTCTACGGCACGCTGCTCGTCGCCATCTTTGGCCTGTCCTTCGCTCAGGCGGTGCCAGTCATCATCGTCGGCAGCATTGGGTCATATCTCCTGACCGGGCTCACCAGTCTCCAGGGACCCCAGGCCGGCACGACGGCTTTCACGATCAGTCGAGCGTCCTTCGGTCCGAGCGGGAACCGAGTGCCTTCTCTCTTCAACTGGATAACACAGGTCGGATACGAAACCGAGGGTATCGCTCTTGTCGTACTCGCAGGCTTGGCCCTAGCCGCGAAGGCCAACGTTGCCGGTAGCACCGGGCTGAAGATCGGTCTGCTCATCGGAGCCGTGCTAATCCAAGCGCTGCTCCCCTTCGTCGGCCATACCGCCATGCTGAAGGTTCTGAAGTGGTTGGCTTTCCCCTTTGTCGCCCTCTTCGTAATCATGGCGATCATCACCGCGTCGAAGGTCAACCTTCACGTGACTCCGCACGGTGCGGGCTGGGGTGGATTGATGGTGGCACTCGCCCTCATTATGTCCGCCGGCGGACTGGGCTGGACCGAGAACGCCAACGACTACTCCCGCTACCTTCCGCGCAATGCAAGCAAGAGCGGAATCATTCTCGCCGTTGCACTAGGCGGAGCGATCCCCTCGATCCTGCTTGAAGTGCTCGGTGCCGCGGTGGCAACCGCAGTACCGGTGACGTCTGCCTACACCGTAGCCTCGGTGACTGGCCTGGTCAGCGTATTCCCGGGCTGGTTCGTTGTCCCCTACCTGATCATCGCCATCTTCCAGCTCTTCGCGATCAACAGCGTGGACCTCTACTCATCGGGTGTAACACTCCAAAGCCTCGGCATCCACCTGAAGCGGTACCAATGCGTGATGATCGACACGGTCGTGTCTGGCGGTTTCGCCGCTTACGTGATCTTCTCCCAGCACTTCAGCCAGTTGCTGTCGGACTTCCTGCTCTTCATTATCGTCTGGGTGGCGCCCTGGTGTGCCATCTACCTCGTCGACTACTTTCTACGGCGCGGCCGCTATGACACCCAGGCGCTGCAAGACGAGAGGGGCGGGATCTATTTCCGCAACGGTGGATGGAACTGGCGGGCTCTCGTCGCTCTGGGCATCGGGATGATCGCGGCAGCCGTTTGGCTCAACGCCTACTCCCCCTACGTGTCACCACTGTCCAGCCGGATAGGTGGCTCGGACTTCAGCATCTTCATGGGGATGATATTCGGCGGAGTCAGTTACTACCTGCTTGCTCGCAAGTCCGTCCCAGCCGAAGCCGAAAAGACACCGGTAGCCCCGCAATAGTCGCGGCGTACCTCCCGCACAGGAGCCCGGTCTGCTCAGAAGCCCCCGGCCCTTCCTGCCTGACAGCAATCCTGGTCGCTCACACATCTTGACCGTGCGCAAAGGATCGTGAACGCAGCTGACACCGCGGACAAACACGGCGCGCCAGGCTTCGAAAGCTAGCGCCGAAAGACACGGCCATCTGTGATGTCGTAGACGCTACCGACCGCACAGATCGGCGTCGGGCCTCCTCATGACGTACCTTGGACTATGGGTTGCCTGCCGCATAGTGCGCAAGTTCGGCGAGTAATTCTTCCTTCGCGCCTGTCGACAGCCATGCGATTTCGAAAGCGTTGCGCTCCAGCTGAACGAGCTCTGCTTTGGTGAGGGAAGCCGAGCTCGCCAACGACTCGAGGTTGGCGGTGAGGTAGGCCGCGAAGTACGCCGGGTCATCCGAGTTCACGGTCACTTTCAGTCCGCGCTCGAGCATCAATTTCAGTTCAGTGTCCTTCAAGTCCCCGGTGACGTAACGATTTGACACCGGACAGACCGTAAACCCGATACCTCTCGTCGCGGCTTCAGCCACGAGTTCGTCGGATTCGAGGACATTCATGCCGTGGTCAATTCGCTCGACGCCTATGACGCTCAGGCACTGACGAATGTGATCAACGATATCGAGTTGATCGACGTCGCAGTGCATTGTCAGGCGGTACCCCTCTGACTTCGCTCGAGCGAATACGGCAGCGAACTTTGTGGGCGGATTGTCGCGTTCGTCGGAGTCGAGTCCAATCCCGATGATGGAGTCGCGGTATGGAAGGGACTCGAGCAGTGTTGCCATGGCGTATTCCGCCGAGTGGTCACGAAGAATGCACAAGATCAACTGCGCTCGGATCCCGAGTAGCCGCCGGGCATCAAAGAGAGCCCCACGCAAACCGCTAATCACGGAGTGGAATTCGACTCCTCTCGAAGTATGCGCTTGGGGATCGAAGAAGATCTCCGCGTATCGAATATTCTCCGAGGCCGCCCTCTCCAAATAGGACCACGCAAGGTCATAGAAATCTTGGGGCTTCACCAGCACCGACATCGCGTCGTAGTACACCGGTAGGAACGAGGACAGGTCATGGAACACATAACCGGCACGCATCTCGTCAATGTCGCGATACGGCAGGGCAATGTCATTGCGCCCCGCCAGCTTGAACCGCAGTTCGGGCTCAAGCGTTCCCTCGATGTGAAGGTGAAGTTCGGCCTTCGGTAGTCCGTGAATGAAGCTTGTCATATCAGACACTTCAGATTCCCTTTCGATGCGAGCCTGGAAGCAAGGTAGCGAGTTTGGCCAGCTAGGTCCAGTTAGGCCTTGAGCCTTGCTAGCAAGGGCAAGCAACACCGAGCAGCCTTCGCCACAAAGAGCCACCGCAGCCCCCTCGACTACGGGGGGTGCGGCGGTCAGCCTCGGAGCAGACACCCTTTCGCCGGAGGCTTCGACTGGAGAGGACGCCGGAGGCACTAACGTAGGTTTCCTGGCTAGCTCAGCTGATGGGGACGCAGTCCCAGTTCAAAGGGGCAAATCGGCGCTGGTCACGCATTATCTCAGAACTCAGTTGTGCTGCGTAAGCGGCCAGGCCGAACCAGCGTGCGCTGCTGTCCGGCCAACATCCGCCAGGTTGGAGCCTGCTGCCACCTTGAGAGGGTTCTAGCCCTGGTTCACTTGCGATGCACCTTTCTGTCTCGCTTGCCGGACCCGGATCGTCTGGCGGTGCCAATCCGTCCCGTCGTTGTCGGGGCTGCTTCCCACCCTTCCCTGCGCTTCCAAGGTCAGGCTGCCCCCTACTTCACCGGCCTGCCGCCACAGGCCAGAGGTGGGTTCCTTCACTCCACCCGGTTGATAGCGCCTCGTGGCGCACTCGTGCTCGTAGCGACAGTCGAAGGTCCCCCACGGTCCCCACCAGACTTATGGCGCACTCGCACCTGCAAGTTGTGTTCGGCGACCACACCCGACAACCACCGCGAGCATTTCATTGGTCGTAGGTGGCCACCCGGTCATGGTGACTCATGTGATCTTTACACCCCGTTCCTCTCTTCCCCGGGTCGGGCCTCGCTCACACGACGCGTCGAGATCATCCTGAGATCAGCTCGTCCAGCCGTCGGTGGCCGGACTCGTCGTGACCTTAGGTGAACCACCGGTCGTTGTGACACCGGTAATGGGCGGCATCGAGAAATACGTATCTTCACACGAAGCCGGCGCAGTTGCCGTCATTCTGGCGTCGTTGGTGAAGGTGAGCGTCAACGGGTTGTCGGCCTGGCCACTAGCCGACACAGTGACAGGTGTCGTGAGAGCGTGCGGGCTGCCGCTCGTAGCCGTGGCGTAGTTCCAAATGACGTCGCTCGGCGCAGCAGCCAGGCAGCGAGTCTGAGTTGTCGTTAGCGCACTTGTCGTGTACCCGGTGGCGTAAGTCGTGGCGGCAGGCAGATTCACGGCGATAATCGTGACGGGGTACGGATATGGGTTGGAGATCGTGACGACGACGTCAGCTTTGCCGCCCGGGTACAGCCCGTTTTCGGCAGCGGGTGGAGCAACGGCCCTGATGGTCAGGTTGGATGCAGTCACCAACCGGGCCTCGCCGCTCGGGCCGCTCGCGAGGCCGACGGTCCAGTTCGTCGAGGCGTAGGCCCCGCTTCCGGCCAGAAGAGCTCCAATCGTGATCGACACAGTCTTGAACCGAATTAGCTGTCTCTGCCCGCGTTGGACAGGTTGGTCGCGACCGAGAGACATTCGCTCGCAAACTCCTCGCGTTCCAGCAGTCGTGGCC
>PLKG01000024.1 GCA_003140595.1 Acidimicrobiaceae bacterium
CTAGGCGACTGTGACGGCGCTGTCGAGGTACACGTCCTGAACAGCGTGGATGATCTCCACACCCTCGCGCATCGGACGCTGGAACGCCTTACGTCCGAGGATCAACCCCATGCCGCCCGCACGCTTGTTGATCACCGCAGTCCGCACGGCCTGTGCGAAGTCGCTGGCGCCAGAGGACTCGCCGCCCGAGTTGATGAGCCCGATGCGTCCCGCGTAGCAGTTGACCACCTGCCAGCGGGTGAGGTCGACGGGGTTGTCCGTCGTCAGCTGGCTGTAGACAAGCGGGTCGGTCCGACCGAACTTCAGCGCGGTGTAACCGCCGTTGTTCTCAGGCTGCTTCTGCTTGATGATGTCGGCTTCGATCGTGACGCCGAGGTGGTTCGCCTGTCCCGTGAGGTCTGCAGCGAGGGAATAGTCGGCCTCTGGGGTCTTGAACGCCGGGTTACGCAGGTAGCACCAAAGGACCGTGAACAGCCCGTGGCGGTGTGCTTCGGCAAACAGCGCGCTTACCTCGCGGATCTGCCGTGTGGACTCCTCCGAGCCGTAGTAGATCGTGGCACCCACTCCCATGGCTCCAAGCTCGACGGCTTGATGAACCGAAGCGAATGGCACCTGGTCGCCGCGGTTGGGGTAGGTGAGAAGTTCACTGTGGTTCAGCTTGACGATCATCGGAATCTTGTGGGCATAGCGGCGGGCGATGATCGCGAGGCCCCCGAGCGTCGAGGCAAACGCGCTGCAGTCGGCAGCGAGGGCCAGCTCGGCAAGATTCTGCGGGTCGAAGTAGATCGGGTTCTTGGAGAAGCTCGCCGCCGCCGAATGCTCGATCCCCTGGTCGACCGGCAGGATCGACAGGTACCCGGTGCCACCGAGGCGGCCGTGGTTGAACAGTTGCTGCAGGTTGCGCAGAACCGGCACGGGCCGGTCGCTGTTGATGAGGACCCGGTCGACAAAGTCCGGTCCGGGGAGCGAGAGCTGGTCGCGCTCGATCGTCTTGCACTCGTGGCCGAGCAGGGAGTCAGCCTCGTCCCCGAGCGCCTCGCGGATGTTGATTCCCATTGTGTCGTTCCTCCTGGTCAGCGCGTTTCAGCCGAACCCATTCCGCCAGTGCGGGGACGAGTGCTCCGCCGAACGAGCCGGCGTAGGTTCAGGCCGCGCCCTCTTGGGCGCTCTTGTGGCGATCCTAGCCCGAGTCATTACCGGGTCATCAAACCCGCCCGGACCACCAGATTGTGACGAGGTCGGAACCCGTTGCTCCAAGGTCAACCGCGTTGTCCCCTTCGGCGCCGAGCTCGCGCAAGACCGAGGCGACCTCGCCGGCCCGTCCAGGGCCGAGACAGAGCCGGCGTCTGGCGACCTCGACCATGTCGTCGAAACTTCCGTGATCGGCCTCGCCCACGCGAGACCAGACCTCGCAAGCGGGCGCGAGTCCCAGCTCCTCCAGCACCCGAAACGCGTCGTGAGCGGTTGGAACCTCCGGCCGGGCGACACCGTGGAATCGTTGCCAGAGCGCGTTCAGCCCTGTCAGCGGGTGGCGAGAGGTGAGCTCGACC
Organism: Acidimicrobiaceae bacterium; assembly: GCA_003140595.1. Lineage (GTDB taxonomy): Bacteria > Actinomycetota > Acidimicrobiia > Acidimicrobiales > Bog-793 > Fen-455. Next base: position 1,551 of record PLKG01000024.1, read on the forward strand.
ACGACGAGGCGTCGCGCGTGGCTCGTAAGCGCGGCGATGAAAGGCCCGAGGTCTGCGACGTTGTACAACACGTGATGGCACGTCACGACGTCGGCTGGCTCGACCTCGCCTGCCACCTCCGGCCAGCGGCCACAGACCGGGATGACTGTCCGGCCCAACCGGTCGGCATTCTCGACAAGGACCCGCAGGAGCCCTTCGTCGACGTCGACTGCCATCGTCGTGGACGCCCGGGCCAACAGTGGGAGGCACGCGGCGCCGGTACCGGCACCGACATCGAGGACCGAGCCTTGCTCAGCCAGGGCATCCCACGCCCGTTGACAAGAAGGTCCCGTGCAGGTCTCAGTTCTGCGCTCGGCCCTGCGAGTCACAAGCTCGCGCGGCAGCACCCACGGCGATTCCGGGGTGCCGGCAAGGATCTCTCCCGGTATCGCCCACGACTCGAGGTCCGACCGCCAGCGCTCGAGCAGCTCGGCGGCGCTCATGGCCGGGCTCAGACGTTGAAACGGATCTCGAGCACGTCGCCGTCGCGAACGAGGTAGTCCTTGCCCTCGAGACGGACCTTGCCCTTGGTGCGCGCTGCCGCCAGCGAGCCGAACTCCAAGAGCTCGTCCCACCGGATCACGTCAGCTTTGATGAAGCCTCGCTGAAGGTCGGAGTGGATTGCTCCAGCGCACTCAGGGGCTTTCGCGCCGCTGCGAAAGATCCAAGCCCGAGACTCGTCTTCGCCGGTGGTGAGGAATACCCACTTCCCGAGAATGTCGAACGCCGCCTGCGCGACTCGTACCAGAGCGCCCTGGCCGAGGCCGAGCCCCTCGAGCAGCTCAACGCGCTCGGCGGGATCGAGCCTCGCGGTCTCGGCCTCCAGCTGGACCGAGACGGCCAGCACGTCAACGCCGGCGCCGACTTGCTTCTCCACGGCCGGCACTATCTCGTGGGTGTCGGCAAGCTCATCCTCGCCCACATTGATCACGGCCATCGTCGGCTTGTCGGTCAGCAGGAAGAACGGCTTCAACGCCTCGCGATCGCCTGCAGGCAGACTCGAACGGTACAAGGGCGTTCCCTGCTCGAGTACCTCGATCGCGGCCGGCGCGGCCTTCAGCCCGGCCGCGATCGCCGGATCGAGTGGGGCGACACGGCTGCGCTTCTTGGTGAGCTGCTGTTCGAGAGTCGCCAGGTCGGCCAGGGCGAGCTCGAGCTCGACGACCTCGAGCGCAGCCAATGGATCGGTGTCGCCGGGCACGTTCTCATCCTCGAAACTGCGTAGGACCAGGCACAGCGCGTCAACTTCGCGCACTCCGGCGAGGAACCGGCCCCCGAGCGCATCGCCCTTCTCACCGCCCTTGGCGATCGCGGCGATGTCGACGACCTCGAAGCCGGCGTAGACGATCTTGCGGCTCTGGCTCATCCTCCCAAGCGCATCGACCCGGGGATCTGGAACGTGTGCGACCCCGACTTCGGTCTCCACTGTCGAGAAAGGGTGGGAGGCGACTACGGCGTCGCCGCCGGTGAGGGAATTGAAAAGGGACGATTTGCCCGAATTGGGCAGGCCGACAAGGCCGACACGATCCACGACATTGACCGTAGTTCCTCAACGGGCCGGGCCGAAGACCACTCCGATTTCGTGACCAGTCCAGATCCGCGCGGACAGGTGAGGGCAAGAGTGTCTTCGAGCGCTCTCGCCCTGTCACCGAAGAGCGGTCAAACGCTCCTCGGTGTCGAACAGCTCAGGTGAGAAGGACGCCACGCGGGCGAACAGCTCCCGTGCGCGAGGAAGGTCGCCCGCTCTCTCGTAGAGGTCGGCGAGCGCGTACCACTGCCGGAGATGGCATGTATCGGGATGGCGTAGTGCCTTGCCGCCTGGTGCGAGAAGCGCTATCGCTCCATCAAGCTCGCCGCGGTCGGCCATCATGCCGGCCACGACGAGACGGCCCTCGACCAGGACCTCCCTGTCGACACCCTCTTGTCGCAGCGCGTCCCAAAGGACTAGAACCGCCTTGTCGCGACCTAGCGCCCGCTCGCAGTCTGCGATCACCGGATGCTGGTCGAACGACCCCGTGAGGTCGTGAAAGGCCCGCAGTTCCCTGACGGCCTCCCGCCAGCGGCCGAGACGGTAGAGCGTGAGACCGTAAAGCTCTCGAACCGCCGCGGCCTCAGGTGCCAGCCGGGCGAGCACGCGCAGCTCCGCGAGTGCTTCGGAGTAGCGCTCGCGCTCGTAGGACCGAGTCGCGACCCCAAGACGCCGCTCCAGTCCCGCCGCCCGCTCCTGACCGACTGCTCCACGGAGTTCGTCACGGACCTCCAGGGGCAGGGAGTTGTCCTCGGCTCGTTTGCGAGCACGCCGCTCACGCTCCGACTCGCGATCGGGAACAGGCTGCTGATCCTTGCGAGCCCGAGCTCGCGGCTCTGTCGGCACACCCTGAAAAGCGCCATCCCCAAGCGCCGCACCGCGGGCGCGACGTTGTCCCGGGGTACGGCTCGGATTGCTCACTACCTGGAACGATACCTTCCCTGGACGCGACGATGCCCACCTCCATCAGAGGTGGGCATCGTCCAAGATGAATTCCGGCGACGACCTACTCTCCCAGGGAGTCTCCCCCCAAGTACCATCGGCGCAGGCAGGCTTAACTTCCGTGTTCGGGATGGGAACGGGTGTGACCCTGTCGCTATGATCACCGGAAACCTTTCGCTCGAGCGGTTCACGCAGCGTTCTGCGGACACCGACGTCAGCCGGTGTTCCCGCTTGAGGGTGTTGTTGCCAACTACCCCTCGAGCCTTCCATAGCGAGCACGAGCCCCAAGCCCTCGGCCGATTAGTACCGGTCGGCTGAACACATTGCTGTGCGTACACCTCCGGCCTATCAACGTGGTGGTCTGACCACGGGCCTTACCAGGTTATCCCTGTGGGAAATCTCATCTCGAAACGAGCTTCGCGCTTAGATGCTTTCAGCGCTTATCCCTTCCGCAGGTCGCAAACCAGCCGTGCCCTTGGCAGGACAACTGGCACACGAGAGCTGCGTCCGTCCCGGTCCTCTCGTACTAGGGACAGCCTTCCTCAGATTTCCTACGGCTGCACCGGATAGGGACCGACATTGTTGTTACCGAGGCGCTGAGCGCCTAGGGCCAGAGCATTTCTGTCTGACTCTGCATGTCGCCATGCAGATCGGACCATATCTTCACCGCCGGTAAGAGCGATGCCTGGCATATGGTCTCTGAGGATTCTGGATGCAGAGTTTGGTATGCATCCAGTCTTTCCTGCTGATTGACCGCACCTGTCGCGTTGTCACTGCCAGCTGGGTCCATGACCTCCAACCTATCGTTGGGATGTAACAGTCACGAAGCCGCTACTGACTAGTAGCGCAGGATTCAATCGGTGTTTCCAGCATATAGCCAAGTTTATAGACAGCGCGTATGTCCACTGTCTCACGACGTTCTAAACCCAGCTCGCGTACCGCTTTAATGGGCGAACAGCCCAACCCTTGGGACCGGCTTCAGCCCCAGGATGCGACGAGCCGACATCGAGGTGCCAAACCTTCCCGTCGATATGGACTCTTGGGGAAGATGAGCCTGTTATCCCCGGGGTACCTTTTATCCGTTGAGCGACGGCGCTTCCACAAGCAACCGCCGGATCACTATGCCCTGCTTTCGCACCTGCTCGACCTGTTAGTCTCGCAGTCAAGCTCCCTTTTGCCATTGCACTCGACGGCTGATTGCCAACCAGCCTGAGGGAACCTTTGGGCGCCTCCGTTACATTTTAGGAGGCGACCGCCCCAGTCAAACTGCCCACCTGACGCGGTCCCTGGCCCGGATTACGGGCCGAGGTTAGAGCCCCAGTACGAACAGGGTGGTATTTCAACGTTGTCTCCACCCCGGCTAACGCCGGAGCTTCCCAGACTCCCACCTATCCTACACAATCCGTACCAAAGCTCAACATCAAGCTGCAGTAAAGGTCCACGGGGTCTTTCCGTCCTGGTGCAGCTAACGAGCATCTTTACTCGTACTTCAATTTCGCCGGGTCTGTGGTTGAGACAGTAGGGAAGTCGTTACGCCATTCGTGCAGGTCGGAACTTACCCGACAAGGAATTTCGCTACCTTAGGACCGTTATAGTTACGGCCGCCGTTTACCGGGGCTTAGGTTCAGAGCTTCGTCCCGAAGGACTGACCCTTCCCCGTAACCTTCCGGCACCGGGCAGGCGTCACAGCGTATACGTCGTCTTACGACTTAGCACGCTGCTGTGTTTTTAGTAAACAGTCGCTTCCCTCAATTCGCTGCGACCTCCTCGAGCTCCGGACGCGAAGTCCTTCACCCTAACGAGGCCCTCCTTCTCCCGAAGTTACGGAGGAATTTTGCCGAGTTCCTTAACCACAGTTCTCCCGATCGCCTTGGTATGCTCTACCTGCCCACCTGTGTCGGTTTGGGGTACGGGCACCGTGTCAGCTCGCTAGGGGCTTTTCTTGGCAGCATGGGCTCAATGACTTCGCCTAGAACGGCTCGGGATCACGACTCAAGGTATGTGAGGTCCGGATTTGCCTAGACCTCCCTCTACTCGCTTCCCCCAGGACAACCAACGCCTGGGCTCATCTACCCTCCTGCGTCCCCCCTTCGCTTCCCTTGTCAAGGTCGGTCGGATCGGCCCGAAGGCCAGCCCCTTAGTACCCTCGATTCGGGATGGGCGCGGACACGGTGGTACTGGAATATCAACCAGTTGTGCATCGACTACGCCTCTCGGCCTCGCCTTAGCTCCCGACTGACCCTGGGCGGATTAGCCTTCCCCAGGAACCCTTGGGCTTACGGCGGAGGGGTTTCTCACCCCTCTCTCGCTACTCATGCCAGCATTCTCACTCGATCACGCTCCACGACGGTTCCCACCGCCGCTTCTCTGCAAGATCGACGCTCCCCTACCACTCCCGCTTACGCGGAAATCCGCAGCTTCGGCTCTAGGCTTGAGCCCCGTTACATTGTCCGCGCAGGACCACTCGACCAGTGAGCTATTACGCACTCTTTTAAGGGTGGCTGCTTCTAAGCCAACCTCCTGGCTGTCTCTGCGTTCCCACATCGTTTTCCACTTAGCCTAGAATTTGGGGCCTTAGCTGGCGGTCTGGGCTGTTTCCCTTT
>PLKG01000136.1 GCA_003140595.1 Acidimicrobiaceae bacterium
ACCCGAGGTTCGCCTCGTCAGGTGGCGCGCGACGAAGTGGGTGTAAGCGACGCTCGAGGCGCTACCGAATCGGCGGCGAGGTGCCAGGGGTGCGGGTCGGACCATCAGCCCAGCGAGCAAGACCTGACCAGCTGAACCGCTGCGCCGGCGCGACGGCGCGATCGGTGGGTGTCGGCTCAGCCGCGCGACGAGAGAGAGCGGTTACTCCGCCCACGAGCGGGGGAGACCGAAGTACCTCACTCCATTGCCGACGCAGATGTCGCGAACGACCGTCGAACACCAGGCGAGGTCTGCAGGGATCCGGCCCTCGTCCACGTCTTTGCCGATGACGTCGCAGAGAATACGCCGGAACAGTTCGTGCCGAGTCATCGAAAGAATGGACCGTGAGTCGGTCAGCATGCCCATGAAGCCCGCGAGCTGGCCCATCTGGGAGAGATCGTCGAGGTGTCGTCGCATTCCCGACTCATGGTCGTTGAACCACCAAGGCGGTCCCCACTGCACGAGCGGGCTCACGCCGGGCCTCGAGAAAGCGCCCGCCATGGTTGCAAACAGTGCGTTGTCGGCCGGGTTCAGGTTGTAGAGAACTGTCCTCGGCAACACGCCGTCCCTCTCGCTGTCGCCCAAGAAGCGCGCCAGGCCTGGAGCCTGGCGCTCATCGTGCACTGCGTCGGCCCCGACGTCGCGGCCTGCCAGTTTGAGCACCCGCGGCGACACATCTCGAAGTGCCCCGAGATGCAGCTGCAGAACAGAATCGTCCGCGACGGCCAACCGGCCCAGAAGAGCGAGGACCTCGAGCGTCACGGCGTCGCGTTCCTCCCGAGTCGCGGGAGCGCCGAGCCGGGCACGGCGCACCGCTGCGTCGGCGAGCGGGGGGTCGCGGACGGTGTCGGGGAGTCGGATGACGCCGTTGTCGCTCGCGCGTCCGCCCAGGGCCGAAAAACGTCCGTAGGAGGTCTCGAGAGCGCCGAGCAACGAGTCGAGGTCGTGGATGGAGACCTTTGAGGTCTGTTCCACGCGATCAGCCCAGGTGTTCCACGAAGACGGATCGTCGAGTAGCCGGTAGGCGGCGTCAGGCCGAAAAGTGGGGATCATGGCAATGCGAGCCCCGGCCTGTCGGCGCAGGTCTCGGTGAGCGGCGAGATCGTCGCCCGGATCGTCTGTGGTGGCGACCGCTCTCACCTTGAAGTGCGACAACAGCGTCTGGGTCGACCAATGCGGCAGTTGGCGATTTGCCTCGTCCCAGATCTCCCGAGCCGTTTCCGGGCCGAGAACAAGGTCGGTTCCGAATACCCGGCGCAGCTCCAAATGGGTCCAGATGTGGAGTGGATTGCGGATCAGCCGTGGAACTGTCGCCGCCCAGGCCGCGAACTTGTCCCACGGGTCGGCGCCTCCGGTGATCAGCTCCTCGTCGAACCCGGCGAGACGCATTGCGCGCCACTTGTAGTGGTCGCCACCCAGCCAGAGGTCGGTGAGCGTCTCGAAGACCCGATCGCCTGTGATGTCGGGAGCCGGGAGGTGGTTGTGGAGATCGACGATCGGCGCAACTTCGCCAACCTCGTGGAACAGCGTGCGAGCTGTTTCGCCGGACAGGAGGAATTCGTCGTTCAAAAAGCCGGCGTCCATCGTGTGTCCTCAGATCGTCATGGCACTGAAGCCACCGTCGACGACAATCTCGGCGCCGGTGATGAAACGCCCGGCGTCGCTCGCCAACAGCAGCGTTGCTCCCGCCAACTCGTCAAGTTCGCCGAAGCGGGCCATCGGCGTGTGGCTCATGATCTTGTCGACGCGCTCGGGGGTCAAGATCGCCCGGTTCAGCTCCGATGGAAAGAACCCAGGGACCAGCACATTGCAGCGAATTCCGAGCGGCCCCCACTCTCTCGCGAGGTTCTTGGTCAAGTTGTGCACGGCTGCTTTTGTCATCGAGTACGTGAACACCCGAGAAAGGGGCGTAAGTCCCGAAGCGCTGCCAACGTTGATGACGCTCGCCCCCTCGCCCGACGACTGGGCGCGCGCTACGAAGTAGCGCCCGAACTCCTGACAAGAGCGCATGACAGCGAACTGGTTGACGGCGACGACTCGCTCCATTTCCTCGTCGGAGATGTCCAGGAATGGCGTTGTCGAAGTCGTGCCCGCTGCGTTGATGAGGACATCGACTCGGCCGTGGGAGGCGAGCACACGCTCGAGCAAGTTGCGGATCTCGGTTCGCACGGCTGTGTCGCACGCCTCGAAGTCCACCTCACGTCCGGCCGTGCGGAGGCGCTCGAGGGCGGCGTCGGCGCGTACACGATCTCGCCCCACAATGACGGTCCGAGCGCCTGCTTCAGCGAGCGTTTGGGCCATCCGACTGCCGAGTACGCCTGTGCCGCCTATGACAACGGCGACTCGTCCGTCGAGCACGAACGACAACGGCAGCTCCGCCCGGCGGTTCACTTGTCGCTGCGGACCATCGGCGATATCCACTCCTGTCGGTCGGAGGCAGTCAGCGGGCCCGCTCTGAGCACTGCTCGGTGACCTGTCGCTTTCATCAAAGGCTACAAGGCAGCGATTCGCGCCGGGGGACGGCCGTCGAGGGCTCTACCAGAGTGTGTAGCCCCCGTCGACGACCAGGGTCTCTCCTGTCACGTAGCTGGCGACGTCTGAGGCGAGGAAGAGCACGGCATTCGCGATCTCGTCGGGCGATCCCATCCTCTTGAGAGGAGTGCCGCCGATCCAGTAGTCGCGGCACATGTCGGTGTCCACGAGGTGTTCGATGAGGTCGGTGCGGGTATAGCCGGGCGCCACCGCGTTCACGCGCACGCCGTGGGGTGCCCACTCGGCGGCGAGAGACTTCGTCAGCATGATCACGCCGGCCTTCGCCACGTTGTAGGCAACCTGGGGCTGGGGGCGGTTGACGATAAGGCCCGACATCGAGGCGATGTTGACGATGGTGCCAGAGCCGGCCTCGATCATCGGGACGCCGAAGACCTGGCTGCAGTAGAAGACTCCCGACAGGTTCACGCTCAGCATGCGGTCCCATTCCGCCACGCTCATGGTCTCGGCGGGAGCGTGGTAGGCGATCCCGGCGTTGTTGACGAGGGTGTCGGTCCGGCCCCAGCGCGTCTCGAGAGCCTTGGCGGCGGCGCTCACCTGCTCGTAGGAGGTTACGTCGCAGATCTCGGTCAGCACCTCGGCACCATCCACCTCGCCCCGCAGCTTCGCGGCCGCCTCGTCGAGGCGCGTCTGCTCGAGGTCGATGAGAGCCACAGTCGCTCCTGCTCTGGCAGCGGCCCTGGCGATGGCGTAGCCGATGCCGCGCGCTGCACCGGTAACCACGAGCTTGCGCCCTTCCAACCTGAAACTGCTGCCGTTATCAGTCACGATTCGTCCCTTTCGCTGTCGCTAGTTACCTTGCTCTGCTCGATCTGATCACAACTGGAAAGTCCAGCTGTAATCGCGAGGGAAAGTCCCGGTGGACCCGTCTGCTGCGACTGTGTGGATGGTCGACGTGTTCGGTCAGTCGCGGGCCCAGATAACGATTTCTCCAACCTTGGGAGGATCTGGTAACGTCGCAGAAATTTCGATTTGAGCCGATGGATTGGGGCGAGTGTCGATGGAAGATGCAAACTGGCTGGTAGATCCGTCTCGAAGAGGAACCGCGACGGGTGTCGGAGCAGATATCACCGAGCCCGACAAGAAGGTCCTCCGTACTCTCGGCGAGAAGCTCG